>NZ_JBNARB010000001.1:0-232847 GCF_049723235.1 Thermovenabulum sp.
CGATGGTACTGGGTTATCCCGGGAGAGTAGGTCGCTGCCGAAATCTTTTATTTTTCATCAAAACTTTGACAATAAAAATAATAGAGGGTAAAATAAACCTTAACGTTGCTGGCACCCTAAAAAAATATTACCCTTGTAGTTAAGGACAAAAACTTCAAGGGAAATTGGAAGATAGTTACAATGACCCAAATTAATGATATCAGATATTGCCTTTTAAAGCCTAATGTAAAATGACTTGTCCTGATAAAAGACATAAAAAAGGGGTGAAGGAATATTGAAAAGCGATGACAGATTTTCTATGGACTTTACTCAGGGAAGTATAATGAAACACCTGGTGAAATTTTCAATTCCGCTTTTTCTCGGGAATATACTTCAAACATTGTACAATACGGTAGACTCCATATGGGTAGGTAAATTCCTTGGACCGAGCGCCCTTGCTGCGGTTTCCGTGAGTTTCCCGATAATTTTTTTACTTATTTCGCTTGTAATGGGTATCACCATGGCGACAACGGTTTTGGTGGGGCAGTACAAGGGTGCACAAAATTACTATATGATAAGGAAAACCGTCAATACTTCTATGTTTTTACTGACAATATCGGCGCTGGTAATTTCCGCTGCAGGTATATGGCTGAATAAACACATTTTAAAATTGATGAATACGCCTGTGGAGCTCATGGAAATAGCATCGGGTTATCTTAATATTATTTTAGCGGGATTAATTTTCACCTTTGCTTACAACGCGGTAAGTGCAATACTTAGAGGACTGGGGGATTCAAGAACACCTCTTGTATTCCTTTTTTATACCACTGTAATTAATATAATTCTTGACCCTGTATTTATTTTCGGGATTGGTCCCATACCAAAAATGGGAGTGAATGGGGCGGCACTGGCGACGGTTATTTCTCAAGCCATATCCTTTTTTCTTGCGGCCAATTACCTTAATAAAAACAATCATCTTTTTTCCATTAATATTAGAGAGTTTCGCTACGATAAAGATATAACTATAAAAATACTGAAAATAGGACTTCCTTCGGGGATTCAACAGACCGTTGTATCCATTGGAATGACTGCTATGATGGCAATAATAAATACCTTTGGCTCTCTGGTAGTTGCAGCATGGGGTGCTGCCAGTAAAATAGATTCTTTTGCCTTTTTACCTTCCATGTCAGTTGGTCTTGCCACGTCTTCCATTAGCGCTCAGAACATAGGTGCGGGAAAATACGAAAGGGTTGAGGAACTTTTAAAATGGGCAAGTCTTCTTTCTCTATTAATATCCGGAACCATTACTCTGATGATTTTTACAATACCAAAGCTATTGCTTTCTATGTTTACAAATGATATAAATGTACTGATGGCAGGTGCTGGAATATTAAAAATCCTGGGGGTTTCTTACATTCCCTTCGGTTTTATGTGGGTAACCAACGGTATAATAAGAGGAGCTGGTGCCACTTTTATTCCCATGGTAATTTCGATAATTTCGCTTTGGTTAATCCGAATTCCATTGGCTTACTATTTATCCTTTCATACCGCTCTAAAAAGTAACGGCATTTGGGTGGCTATATCGGCCAGTGCGATTCTAAGTACCCTTTTAAGCTATGCCTATTATCTATCCGGCAAATGGAAAAAAAGGGTTATTGAAGAGGAAGTTAATGAAATTAAAGAGAGATTGGTGGAGGAGTAGATTATGTTCAGCGATTTTGAAGTAGCGCAAAAGATGGAAGAATTTAATTATGTTATGAAAAAATGGACGAAAAAATTTTTAAAAAAATATTTTTCCGCAAAAAATTTGGAAGTTACCCCAAATCAATATCCCCTACTTTTTATATTGAAGGAACACGGGCCTGTAAAAATGAAAGAACTCAGCGAGCATATGAATATAACTACCGGAAGCCTTACGGTAATGGTGGACAGGCTTATAGAAAAAAAGCTGGTGGAAAGGTTTTATATGCCCGAGGATAGAAGGGTGGTAATGGTAGGCCTTACCGAAAAAGGTAATGAAGAGTTGGAGAATTTTAAAAAGGTATTTATAGACTATATCCTGGAAGGGGTAAAAAGATTATCGGAAAAGGAAAAAAACGATCTAATTTACTGTTTGGATTTTATAAAAAAAGTTTTAATCGAGTGTTATTAAAATTTCAGTTGACAAAAGGGAATAAATGCGATACTATTTTTTTAGAAGATAAATGATAATGATTATCAATATTAATTACAAACTTGATAAATATAAAATAGTAAAATTAAAGGCTAAATTAATATAATAATGGTTTTAATTGAGAAATATATTTATATATACGGGAAAGAAAATCAGGATATGATTTATTAATTTTTTTTACCAGGTAAGTGATAACTATTATCAATTGAAGGGGGTTTAGAAAATGAGCTGCTGCCATTCAGGGGAAAGCAAAAAAAACATTTTTGGTTTTATTAAAGGCAATAAAAATACCAAAAACATAGATAATAGCTTTAAGTTGCATAAAAAACTGGTTCTCGTGGGTAATCCCAATGTAGGGAAAAGTGTAATATTTAATTGCTTAACGGGTACCTATGCCACCGTCTCCAACTACCCGGGTACAACGGTAGAAATTTTCAAAGGAGCCTGCAGGATAAACAATGTAAGTTTTGAAGTTATAGACACGCCGGGAATGTATTCCATGATACCCATAACGGAAGAAGAAAGGGTAACCAGAACACTTTTACTCCACGAAAAAGCGGATTTAGTGGTTCACGTAGTGGATGCAAAAAACCTCCAGCGGATGTTGCCCCTAACCCTTCAGCTGATTGAAACCGGGCTCCCCGTAATGCTTGTGGTTAATATGATGGATGAGGCAGAAAAATTGGGAATAAAAATAGATATTGATAAACTATCGGAGATTTTAAATATACCCGTCGTAGGCACTGCGGCTGCTTTAAACAGAGGAATAGATATTTTGAAAAGAAGGGTGTATGAATATGTCAGAAAAAGCGCTGCTTAGAAAAGATAATATAGTTGTTTACGATGAAAGGATAGAAAAGGCATTAAAGGCGATAGAAGAAAATTTGAAAAGTAATTATAATTTTTCAAAAAGGGCTATTGCACTTCTTTTGCTTCAGGGTGACGAAGAAATTACCGGGTATGTGAAAAATAGAGAAAAAACCTACGATAAAATAGAAGAGATCATTGCGAAAACAAAGGATTTATACAAAGACCCCCTGCAGTATGTCATAACTTTAAAAAGGCAGGAAAAGGCCAATGAGATAGTCCAGGATGTGAGCATAAATACGTCCAGGAAAAAGAATTTTTCCTTTTTTGACCTTCTGGATAGAATCACTATGCAGCCTCTGACCGGAGTTCCCATCCTCATACTGATTCTTTATTTTGGACTTTACAAATTTGTCGGGCAGTTTGGAGCGGGTACCCTGGTGGACTTCATTGAGGGTAATATTTTCGAAACCTATATAAATCCTTTAATAAACAACCTGGTGGCAACATACGTTCCGGTAAAAAGCATTCAAGAACTTCTTGCCTTTGATTACGGCATCATCACCCTGGGGATCAGGTATGCGGTAGCAATAATTTTGCCTATAGTAGGGACTTTCTTCTTTGTTTTTTCAATTATTGAAGATACCGGCTACTTACCCAGGCTTGCCATGTTAATTGACAGGGTGTTTAAATCCATCGGTTTGAGCGGCAGAGCCGTTATACCGATGACCCTGGGTTTTGGATGCGATACAATGGCAACCTTAGTGAGCCGTACCCTGGAGACTAAAAGGGAAAGGGTCATTGCCACATTGCTCCTTGCTCTGGCAATTCCCTGTTCTGCTCAGCTGGGCGTAATACTTTCGCTTCTTTCGCAAAAACCTCTGGGGCTTATTATCTGGATGGGCTTTGTGTCGTTGATTTTCCTTCTCGTGGGTTATTTATCCGCTCAAGTGCTTCCGGGGGAAAAGCCGCACTTTTATATGGAACTGCCCCCCCTCAGGATGCCGAAGCTTTCAAATATAATTGAAAAAACCGTGTCAAGAATGCAGTGGTACTTTTTGGAAATAGTTCCGCTTTTCATTTTAGCGAGTGTATTAATCTGGTTTGGCAAAATTACCGGATTATTTGACAGTTTAATAAAGCTGTTATCCCCGGTCATGAACCTCCTGGGGTTACCTCCCCAGACGGCCGAAGCCTTCTTATTTGGCTTTTTTAGAAGGGATTACGGAGCGGCGGGGCTATATGACCTTCAAAAATCGGGCATTTTAAACGGGCCCCAGTTGGTGGTAGCTTCCGTTACCCTGACGTTATTTGTTCCCTGTATAGCGCAGTTTTCCATAATGATAAAAGAACGGGGCTTCAAGACGGCCATGGCAATAGTAGGATTCATTATTCCCTTTGCGTTTTTATCAGGCTTTACCCTGAACCTGATTTTTAGATTGCTGGGAGTGAATTTTTAATGAAGTGCGGATTTTGCGGTTACGAATTTGACCAGGAAGAGGAAGGGTTAAAAGCATGCCGGGGTTGCCCCATGAGCGGTAGATGCGGCAAAGTGAAATGCCCGAGGTGCGGATACGAGAATGTAAAAAGCTCGGGACTGTTAAAAAGGCTTGGGTTTGGAAGGAAGGATGAGAATGGAAAATAGAGAGGCAAAACTTTCATATTTAAAAATTGGTGAGGAAGCTACAATAGTTAAAATAGATGCGAAAGATAATAAAATATTGAAAAAACTTATGGCTCTGGGGGTCCTCCCGGGACTTAAAGTGCAGCTTCTACAAAAATTTCCCACATATGTGTTTAAAATCGGGAATACCAGGATTGCTGCCGATGAAGAAATAGCAGGAAGTATTATAATAATGAAAAATAGTGCTCTTTGAGGGAGCACTATTTTTTTAGCAGTTTTTTTGCGTTTTCAAAGGCCACAAAAAGTTCATCCCTTTCTAAGGGAGAAAACTCAGTTATCGAATCGTTTTTAACCAGCCGGTATTTTTGGTTATCGGTAATTTTTCCTATTATACCGGCATTTATCCCTTCCTTCTTTAAAGCCTCCACTACCCTTTGACCGTTTTTGGCGCAAATCAGCATCGAACCGCTGGATATCAGACCGAGGGGATTAATATTAAATATACTGGAAATTTCCTTTGTTACATCTAAGAGGGGGACCCTATCTTCGTATATTTCAATACCGGTACCGGAGGCCTTTGCTACCTCGTATGCGGCACCCAGAACCCCACCTTCCGTTATATCGTGCATGGCAGATATCCCCAAGGATGATGCGATTTTTCCTTCATCTATAACGCTGATGTATTCTATCAAGTTTTGAGCCTCTTTAATTTTCTTGCTATCCCATATCGGCAAAAGAATGTTTTCAAAATCGGTAGCCAGTATGGCGGTACCTTCCAGACCGGCGTATTTTGTGATTATTACATCATCTCCGGGTTTGGCTCCCGAGGAAGTAATGAAATTATCCTTAAAAGTAAATCCGATGGCGGTTGTGGAAATTACCGTTTTATTAACAGAGGCAGTAACCTCGCTATGTCCGCCTAACACCTCGATTCCTATTTTCAGACAGGCCTTATGGATGTTTTCCATCACATCCCTCACGGTGGCTTCATCGGTATTTTCAGGGAAAAGAAGGGTAACAAGTATGCCTATGGGATCGGCTCCGCATGCTGCCAAATCGTTACATGCTACAAATACCGAAAGATATGCCCCGAGTTTATCCGCACCCGTTATGGGGTCGGAGGATAAAACCGCTACTTTTTCTCCAAAATCGATTACCGAGCAATCTTCGCCAAAGGAAGAATGCAAAAGGACTTCCTTCCTTTTTTTCCCTAAAAAAGGGTAAACGGCAGTTGAAAGGACTTCGGGAGGGATTTTACCTATTTTTATCATAAGACATTACCCTTTCTAAAATTTTTCCTCATCATTAAAGGAGAGGTTTTTCAGCCTTTTATATAAAAACACCGCAATAAGGGCGCCCACTGAGACCTGCAGGGTGTCCCCGGCAATTTCAATAGGAATGGCACCTATACCGTATATTATTCCGGCTGCCGTGGCATAGGAAGCAATCATAAAAAGACCTGCAAAAATTAAGCCGTGTATAGCCCTGCCCTTGGCGGTAAAGCTTCCCGCGATAAAACCTTCTATTCCTTTTATAAACAGGGTAATGGGAGCCCACATGGGATATCCGGCCAGCAAATCAGCTAAGGACGAGCCCACGCCTCCAATAATGGCCGCGGGTACACCGCCGAAAATTAATGCCGACAGGTATATTATAGTTTCGCCCAGATGAAAATAAAGGTTAAAGGTAGGCACCGGGATTTTTAAAATTGAGGTGGCTACAACCGTCAATGCTAAAAAAAGTCCCATCATGGCAATTTTCTTTATTTTATCGCTCATATACGCTACCTCCATAAAATCTTTTACTGATATTATACTATATTAACCGGGATTTAACCAACAATTCCTGCAGGGGATAGGCAATTATGAATTGATTTTTGCATAAATTTTACATATAATAAAAATAAATAAATTAATATTTTAATGCAATGAGGGAGAAAATTTGCACCGGGCCTTTTTTCAGAGAGCCGGTGTTCAGGTGCGAACCGGTAAAGGCGTGCAACTTCCGCTCCCGAGCATCGCTTCAGGCGACGGTAGTACCGTTACAGCTTAAAGTTAGAAAATAGGGTGGCACCGCGGGAAATATCCTCTCGCCCCTTGAGGGAGAGAGGATTTTGCTTTTACAGGGAAAATTATTTTTTGAGGAGGTAAAAAAATGCTCGATATTAAGTTAGTCCGTTCAAATCCCGGGATTGTAAAAGAAGCTATGGAAAAAAGAGGAGCGACCACAAACTTAGAACAGCTTTTGAAAATCGACGAGGAAAGAAGAAATTTGCTGGTGGAGGTAGAACAATTAAAGAGTTTGCGAAATAGGGAATCGGAAGAGATTGCTCGAAAGAAAAAGGCGGGAGAACCGGCAGAGGATTTAATCCGTCAAATGAAAGAGGTTTCGGACAAAATTAAGGAAATGGACGAGAAGCTGAAGCAAATAGACGAAGAAATACATAGAATGCTTTTGATGATCCCAAATATTCCCGATGAATCGGTACCCGTCGGCAAAAGCGATGCCGATAACGTGGAAGTTAGAAGATGGGGAAGCCCTAAGGAGTTTGACTTTTCTTTAAAGGCTCACTGGGAGATTGGCGAATATTTGGACATCCTTGATTTCGAGAGGGCGGCAAAGATTACCGGCTCCAGGTTTGTGGTTTATAAAGGGCTTGGGGCAAGATTGGAAAGGGCTTTAATAAACTTCATGCTGGACCTGCACATTGATAAACACGGATATAAGGAGATATTTCCTCCTTTTATTGTAAACAGGGACAGCATGACGGGAACCGGACAGCTTCCAAAATTTGAGGAAGAGGCCTTTAAACTTTACAACAACACAGATTATTTCCTTATACCCACTGCAGAGGTTCCTGTAACCAATCTTCACAGAAATGAAATTCTGGAAAGGGAGCAGCTTCCTATATATTACGTAGCTTACAGCGGATGCTTCAGGGCTGAAGCTGGCTCTGCCGGAAGGGATACAAGGGGTATAATAAGGCAGCATCAGTTTAACAAGGTAGAACTGGTAAAATTTTGCGAACCGGAAAAATCCATGGAAGAACTGGAAAAACTTACCCATGATGCGGAGGAGGTTTTGCAGCTTTTAGGGCTTCCCTACCGGGTGGTGGCCTTATGTACGGGTGACTTAGGTTTTTCTTCCGCAAAGACTTACGACATAGAGGTGTGGATGCCAAGCTACAACAGGTACGTAGAAATTTCGTCCTGCAGCAATTTTAAAGACTACCAGGCAAGGAGGGCAGAAATAAGATATAGGCCGGAAAAAGGAGCAAAGCCCCAGTACGTTCATACGCTGAACGGGTCAGGCCTTGCCGTAGGGAGAACCACTGCTGCGATACTGGAAAACTTCCAGCAGGCCGACGGTTCGGTGGTAATTCCGGAAGTTTTAAGGCCCTACATGGGAGGGGTTTCTACAATACCGCCAAAATACTAAAAAATTTGGCGCACATTGAAAGTGCGCCAAATTTTTTTACCTTCTTTGTACACCGTCATTTTTTACATCTGCCGAATTTTTCGGAACGAAGGTCTTGCAGCAGGTCTCCATAGCGGAGTTGACCGGTGTGGGTTGAGCGGTGGATGCCTGAGGTGCATCATAGCTATTTGGCATGGTTGCTCCAATTCTGTCAGAGGTAACCATTATCTCTGACGCGTGACACATGTTTCCGCTACCCCAGTAATGACAGTTGGATACACTGCAATGGATATGAGGCATGTAGATAACCTCCCGTAAATTTTTTTTAACATTAATATTTTTATCAATGAGGTATAAAATAATTCAGGAAAGCAAAGGAAAAGACGGGTGCTAAACTTCATGTTTTCTCAGGTAATCAGCTTGTAATAAAATTAACAGGAGTTAAAACCAAAAATAACTAATAAAATATAATTAATAAATGCTATAATATAAATAATTGTTTATTTTAGTTTTAATCATTTACTTTATTTAGTAAAAGAGGGTTGTTATGGAAAGGGTTATTTATGTAGCTTTGTTTACCGCCACCATACATATGATCGATACTTTATCCTATTCTGTGAGACTTGCGGGTGTAAGAACCAGGAGGCTGGCTTTGGCGCTTTCGTTATTTAACATTATAGTACTTATTTCAAGGACTGCCAACATGATTCAGGCTCCGCTACTGGGCAGTATAGTGGATAAGGCGATTTCTAAAGGCGAAATAAAAGAACTCCTTCACAGCTTTAGAATAATAATTTTTTCTGCAACACTGGGAAGCCTTATAGGAGCAGCTTTGATTCCGAGTTTTATAGAAATTTTTTCAAAAGGAATTTTTGCCCTTGAAAAAACAGGGTCCATCCCTAAACTCCTTGTAAAAATAATTTTTAATAAACCCGTGAAGCAGATAAAAAATTCTTTGAAAGCACCGGATCTATATAAAATAAGAAAAATCAGCAAAACCGGGATATCCCCTTTTTTCTTGATATTTAATCTCTTCATCACTTCGATTTCAACCATTGGTGTGCTGGCGGCCATTTACGCCGGTGCCCTATTACCGGAATACAGGATTACCGCAAGTCAGCTTTCGGGGGTTATAAACGGTACAGCCACAATATTGCTGGCAATTATTGTTGACCCGCAGGCAGCATTGATTACCGACCAGGCTTTACAGGGTATCAGGACCAAACAGGAAGTAACGTCGATGGTATTTTTTCTCGTGAGCGGGAAAATCATCGGGACCCTTCTGAGCCAGGTTATATTTATACCGGCTTCGGAAGTGGTATTATGGATTACCCGAAAATTAATATAATCTCTTAAAGGAGCGGACTGTAATTGCTTTTTTTAATGGGAATAAAGCTGAATTCCTTTAAAAATTCTCTTATGGCGTGAGAAAGATGCTCGATCCCCTCGCTTATTTTTTCCTTTGGTACCTGGGCAATACTCAAGCGAAAACACGGCGATGGCTTTTGGTCCGGGTAAAAGTAATCACCGGGCATTATAAATATTCCTTTTTTCATAACCCCGGCATAAAGGTTCATGGAATAATACCCCTGAGGCAGGCAGAGCCAGTAGAACAATCCCCCGTTGGGAACGCTAAAGGTTACCGGGGAAGGAAGATGTTTTTTTAATGAATCTGACATTATTTCCCATTTTTCGAAATATATTCTTCGAATCTTTGCAAGATGATCGTAAAAGCTTTTTTCCCTTATCATTAAATCCAGGACCCGCTGGTTTAAACCCGAAGAAGCAATGTCGGAAAAGTATTTTACTTCGGCAATTTTTTCTGAAAAATCGGGAGGTACCAGTAAAAAACCCAACCTCAATCCGGGCATCAGGATTTTGGAAAAGCTCTTAATGTAAAACACCCGGTTTTCGTCATCGTAAGCTTTTAAAGGTAGAGGTTTTTCTGAATAATAAAGGTCGTTCATGTGATCATCCTCAAGAATATAAAAACCAAATTTTTTTGAAAGAGCTATTAGCTCTTTCTTTTTTTGTTCGGAGTAAGATATACCGGTGGGGTTTTGGAAATTGGGCATTGTATAAAAAAGCTTTGGGGGTTTTGCGCGCATCTTGCTTAAAAACTCTTCCATATCTATTCCATCGTCCCTTAATGTAATCTCTGCGATTTTTGCACCTCTTGATTTGAAAGCATCGACGGCACCCGGGTAAGTGGGTGATTCCACAAAAACGGTATCACCGTAATCCAGCAAGGCCTTGGAAATAATGTCTATTCCTTGCTGAGCCCCGGATACTACATGAATATTTTCCTTTGAGGCTTTAATTTTGTACTCCTCGTAAAGAAAATCTTCTAAGGATTGTCTTAAGGGAAGAAATCCCGGGCTTTCATTGTACGCAAAGGCGTAACCCCCGTCCCTATCTAAAACTCTTATTATGGAGCTTTTGAAAATTTCTACAGGAAAATATTCCGGAGGAACAGAAGCGGTGGCAAAGTCAAACCTTATTTTATCGATTTCCAATTCGGAATCTTTTTTCACGGAAAAATCCGCGGATTCTTTTAAAGGAGACTGAATAAATGTACCGCTTCCCACCCTGGATACAGCGTAACCTTCTTTTTCCAGGAGTTTATAAGCGTTCACAATGGTAACGGTATTAACCTTCAGGTCCGCCGCAAGTTTTCTTATGGGGGGCAGTTTTTCTCCCGGAAGTAAAATTCCCTTCTTTATTAAACGGACAATTTCTTCATAAATCTGAACGTAGAGGGGTTCTGTGGAACTGCGATCTAAATGTATCGAAACAAATTTATCCATTTTCAAATAATACCTCCTGCAAAAATTAATTTTAATAAAATTGTATTGATAAAAACCATATTGTTATGATAAAATAAATACAACAATCCGCTATTTATAATAACAATAAGCAATGTAACGATACAATTTTATTTTACCATACTATTACATTAATTACAATCTAAAAGGAGGAGATTTACTTATGGAAAACTTTAAAAACTGCCATGCTGACCCTGAAAGATATTCCCTCAATAAAAATTTAGCCGAGATGTTAAAGGGTGGAGTAATAATGGATGTGACTACTCCGGAGCAGGCGAAAATAGCGGAAGATGCCGGAGCGGTGGCGGTTATGGCCTTAGAAAGGGTGCCTGCGGATATAAGGAAATACGGCGGAGTTGCTCGAATGTCAGACCCCAAAATAATAAAGGCAATAAAACAGGCTGTCAGCATACCGGTTATGGCAAAATGCAGGATCGGTCACTTTGTAGAAGCCGAGATTTTAGAGGCCATCGGTGTGGATTTTATCGATGAAAGCGAGGTGCTGACACCAGCCGACGAGCATTTCCATATAGATAAAAAAAGGTTTAAGGTACCTTTTGTATGCGGTGCTAAAAACTTAGGGGAAGCCTTGAGGCGTATAGCCGAGGGAGCTGCCATGATTAGAACCAAGGGGGAAGCGGGCACCGGAAATGTGGTGGAAGCGGTAAGACATATAAGGACAATTATGGGAGAAATCCGGAGAATTCAAAACATGCCGGAGGAAGAACTGATAACCGCTGCCAAGGAAATGGGGGCGCCCTATGAACTCGTGCTGTACGTTGCTGAACACGGAAAACTTCCTGTAGTAAATTTTGCTGCAGGAGGGGTCGCAACACCTGCCGATGCTGCTTTATTGATGAAGCTCGGGTGTGACGGAGTTTTTGTAGGTTCCGGTATTTTCAAATCGGAAAACCCTGCAAAAAGGGCAAGGGCTATCGTTAAGGCGGTAACCTATTACGATGACCCCGAAATCCTTGCTGAGGTTTCCGAAGACCTCGGCGAGGCAATGCAGGGTCTTGAAATAGATAGACTGGATTCCCGTTATGCGGAGCGGGGATGGTGATTATATGAAAATCGGAGTGGTGGCTTTTCAGGGTGCGGTAAGGGAGCACATAAAAATGCTTAAAAAGATTGGAGTTCAGGCTTTTCCGGTAAAAAAAAGAAAAGAGCTATTCGGGGTGGATGCCCTTATATTGCCGGGCGGTGAAAGTACAGTAATAGGAAAATTTTTGAGGGATTCGGGGCTTGGTGATGAAATCGTAAAGCTTGTAAAAAACGGTATGCCCATCTGGGGGACCTGTGCCGGTATGATACTTTTGGCAAAGCATATAATAAACCAGGATTATGTACACCTTGGTCTTATGGATATCCAGGTAAAAAGGAATGCTTATGGCGGTCAGTTAGAAAGCTTTGTAGCCAGAAAACCGGTGCCCGGCATTTCGGAAAGACCCCTGGAACTTGTATTTATCAGAGCGCCTTATGCGGAAAAGGTTGGAGCGGGGGTGGATGTGATTTTGGAGCTGGATGGGAAGGTAGTTGCAGCAAGACAGGATAATATGCTGGCTACAGCTTTTCATCCCGAGCTTACCGAAGATGAAAGTTTTCATAAGTATTTTACTGAAATGATTTAAAAAATTAAGGCCGGGGGAGATGAACCTCGGCCTTTTTAAATCTCTAATATCCTTAATGCCTCTTCATTATTTAACTCGGTTATAAAGGGGATTTTTGTTTCTTTTTCTGTCTCCCTGTTTGCAGAAGCTAAATCGCTTCTTTTAATTGCTTGTAATGAGAATTTTCTTGCCCCTGCCATAAGCTGTTGTAGTCCTGCCCCGAGTTTATCAGCCAGTGTCCAGACTGCTATGGCGCCATAGGGTATATTCTTCATTTCCTCTTCGCCGACCTTATTTTTAACTTCATGATAACCGGCAAAGATTTCTTCGGCTTTTAATCCGATTTGCGCAACGGATTGAGGTAAAGAATCCCAATTTCCGTTTACCTTTTCCTTCTTTTCGGGATGTAGAGCTCCTTCTATATTAGACCCTACAAAAGCCGGTATCATTAGTGCCCTTCCCATGCAAATTATCTTTACAAAGGGTGAACCGAGGGCAAGAGCTTTAAAAATATGATCTTCCCTTGCAAATCCACCAGCAAAAGCCATGTCTACCACTTTGTATCCTTTAGAAGCAAGAATGCAAGCGTATTCATAAGCTTTGGAGTGTAAAAGTATAGAGGGAACACCCCAGGTTTCCATCATATTCCAGGGGCTCATTCCGGTTCCGCCCCCCGAACCGTCAATTGTTAAAAGATCGAGCTTTGCCTCGGTTGCGAATTTTATAGCCATTGCAAGGCCTACCATGCCGTAGGATCCGGTTTTCAAAGTAATCTTTTTAAATCCTATGTTTCTTAAGTAATTGACGGATTTTAAAAATTCTTCCCTGACTTCTTCCACGCTGGAAAGATTGGTATATCCTAAACGGCTGTGCCTGGCAAAGGACTTTATTGCACCGGAGTTGTATGCCTCTATAACTTCCGGTTTTTCAGGGTCCGGATCCAGTACATAGCCTCTTTTTTTCAGGAACCTGGCGTATTCTATGTCTTTTACCTGAATTTCTCCTCCTATGGATTTTGCTCCCTGTCCCCATTTTAACTCTAAAATTACTTTATCGCCGTATTTTTCAATGACGTATTCGGCAACACCGTTTCTTGTGTCCTCCACATTCATCTGAACAATTATCGCTCCATAACCATCAAAATAGCGAAGGTATGTTTGTATTCTTCTATCCAGTTCTGGAGCCTTTTTTATTTTACCGTTTTCGATAACAGCTTCGCGATCGATTCCTACCACGTTTTCGCCGATAACGATGGGAAAACCGGCTAAGGCTGCACCGATAGCCAGGGAATCCCAGTATTTTGCAGCGATAAAGGTTGAGCCAAGGGCACCCGTCATAATGGGAAGCCTGGATTTGGTTTTTTCAAAATGACCGAATTCGGTTTCGATATTAACCCGGGGGAAAATGCAGTCATCGGGAGAATTCGTCATATTTTCTTTTAATCCTTCTGCACCGAAATTTGCTCCCATTATTCGGAGGGAGTTATAAGATACACCTAAGGGGAGGGTATTTCCGCTGCCTGCAGTGACATTCCCGAAATCCCTGGGGTAAAGCATCTTCCTTCCTACCAGGCTGGACATCCAGGTTTCGCATTTTCCGTGGCAGTCAGCTCTGCAAAGGGTGCAGAGGCCGGATTCACATGGATTTCCACGGTTTAAAGTTCCAAGAACGTCGTTGGATTTTTGCCAATTAATCATATTTATGACCCCCTCAAAGTATATAGGTATACAAAAATACAAGTATATATTAATTTTATATTATACAAACAAAAATCATAAAAAGTCAATACTTTAAAGCATAAAAATTTTATCATTTTAAAGCAATAAACACCGGTTAAAATTATAGAAATTTTTCTAAACTAAAATAAAAAATCTATAAAAAGAAGGGATTTATAAAAAATTTAAAGAATAAAATTAATATAAAGTAATGTATGGGGAATTATAACTTTGTTAAAAAATAAACTTATTGACATATTATATAAATTACTTAAAATTAAAATTAGTAAGTGATATATCAAAAGTATATTATTTATATATTAATAAAATAATAAAATTCATTTTAAAAGATTGAAAAAGGAGCAGGGAACATGGCTGAGACATTGAGCGAAAAGGCCTATAATATTATCAAGGAGAGATTGCTTTACACTAAAAAAGGTAGTTATTTGAGTATAAGGAAAGTCGCCGAAGAATTAAATATGAGTTATACCCCCGTAAGGGAAGCTTTTTTAAGGCTTCACAAAGAGGGGTTTTTAGAGCTGGTACCCAAGGTGGGCTTTTTTACCAATTGCATTGATATCAACGAAATATTACAGATATACGAAGTCAGGGAATGCATTGAATTATTCGTTTTTAAAAAGATTTTTAACAGTATAGGTCCAAAGCATATAGAACTTCTTAAAAAATATTTAGCAGAACAAAAAAATTGCTTAGAGAAAAAGGATATACACGGTTACGTAAAGGCGGATCAAAAATTTCATGAAGTGTTTCTGGAAATTTACAATAATCAATATTTGAGCAACCTTTACAGGAATATCAGGGAACAGTATTTTATTTGCTCCAATAATATTGCTGAAAGACACAGCGGAGTAGCTGTAGAGGAGCATGAAAGCTTAATAGAGTGCATAGAAAATAAGGACTTTGAAAAAGCGATAAACCTCCTGAGTATGCATATTGAAAATGCAAAACAAAGGGTAAAGGATGGATTCAGAAGGGTAAGTTAAGAATTTTGTAAATTTTTATCAAAACTGATATATCAGTGATATATTATTAAAAATTTGATATTGCGGGGGAAGGGAATGGCAAAATTTTTTGGTCACGGGATATTAGAAGGTTTCTCGGGGGAAATACAAATTGAAAAAGAAGAAAAATTAGAAAAAATAATAGAAAAAATGAATTTACCTGAAAATTTAAAAGAGCACGTAATTTTTTTGAGAAATCATCTTTTGCTGGAAAAGGATGATTTAATTAAGGATGAAGACGAAGTTCATTTTTATATACTTCCCTTCGGTGGTTAACAATTAAGACAGGAGGTAATTTTAAAGTGGTACATGTAATAAAAAATTTTAAAAGGCCCGAAAAGGAAATAATTGAAGCCTTCAGAAAACTATCTTCAGCCACCGTCCACGAAGCGTCGGGGAAAAAGGGAGCGGTATCCTATCTAATTAAACCCATTAACAGGGGAATGAAATTATGCGGGCCTGCATTGACGGTTCAGTGCATGCCCGGAGACAATTTGATGCTCCACAAGGCGCTGGAGATCGCAAACGAAGGAGATGTAATTGTAGCGGATACCCACGGAGCCCCCGAATACGGTTACTGGGGCGATTTGATGACCGTTTCGGCGATGGCGAGAAAGATAGGGGGTCTTGCCATTGACGGTTGTATAAGGGATTCGCAGGAGATTATTGAAATGGGTTTCCCGGTTTTCTGCAGGGGATTTTGCATCAGGGGAACATCTAAAAGCTCCTTAGGGCTTATAAATTATCCGATAATTTTTGGGAATGTCAGGGTAGAACCCGGCGACCTTATTCTTGGAGATGACGATGGCATTGTAGTCGTAAAGAGGGAAGAATGCGAAGAGGTATTAAAAAAGGCGTTAAAGAGGGTAGAAGATGAAGACAAAAAAAGGAAAGTCTTGAGCACGGGGATATCCAGCGTAGAATACAACAATTTAAAGGAAGTTTTTGAAAAATTAGGACTGGTGGAAGAGTAATTTTTAAAGATGAGTTTATAGACAGGGAGAAGGGAGATTACAAGTATGAAAATTCCAGTGGAAGTACTTAAGAATGTGGCCAAAGAAATTCTTGTAGGACTCGGTGAAACAAAAGAAAATGCGGAAGTTATATCCGAAATTCTTGTGAATGCTGATATGAGAGGAGTTTCTACCCATGGTACATACCTATTAAAAGTTATTTTTATGCGGGTAGAAGGTGGACAGCTAAAACTCCCGACCTTGCCGAGAGTAATATCCGATAAAGAAGCAACGGCGGTAATAGACGGAATGGACGGCATAGGCATGGTCGCCGGCAAGATGGCGGTGGATATAGCCATAGAAAAAGCAAGAAAGTACGGCGTTGGCATGTCGCTTATATGTAATACCAACAATGTAGGATGTCTGGGGGTTTACACTCAAAACGCTGCGAAACAGGGTGTGATTGCCATAATGTCCTGCAATGCAGCTCCTGCAATGGCACCCTGGGGAGCGGCGGAGAAGTTTTTGGGAACGAATCCGATAGCGATATCAATACCGGGTAAGGATACCATTTTTACTTCCGATATGGCTACCAGTGTAGTAGCCAGGGGAAAAATAAGGGAAGCGTCAAGGAAAGGCATCAAAATCCCCGATAACTGGGCTTTAGATTCGGAAGGTAGACCTACTACGGACCCCGAAGAAGCTCTAAAAGGGACGCTCATGCCTATCGGAGGACCTAAAGGCTCTTCTCTTGCTATGGCAGTTGACATAATATCTGGAATCCTTTCGGGCTCGGGTTTTGGGAATCAATTAAAATCCTTCCACGTTCTCGAAGGACCGACGAGGGTCGGAGCTTCTGCAATAATTATAGATGTATCGCACTTCATGGAGCTGGAGAAATTTAAAGAACTGGTAGAAGGCTATTTTACTACGGTAAAGGCTCTGAAGAAAGCTCAAAAGGTAGAAGAAATACTTATACCGGGTGAAATCGAGTTTAGGAAAGAACAAAAAAGCTTAGAAGATGGAATTGAAATAGATGACAAACTGGCAATAACCTTTGATGAGCTTTTGAAAAAAATAAATTCAAATATTAAATTAATTTCCGATTGAGATTAAGAGGAGGTAAAAAGGTGAAGAGGATAATAAGGGTAAACACAAGAACCGGAGAAGTGATTCAAACCGCGCCGACAAAAGAGGATCTTAAGTGGGGAGGAAGGGGATTTATTGCGAGAACTTTACTTAACGAGGTTCCTCCCACCTGCGAACCTCTGGGTAGGTACAATAAACTGATAATTTCCCTCGGACTTTTTGCTGATACAAATCTCAGCACGGCGGGGAGGCTTTCCATCGGCGGCAAAAGCCCTCTTACCGGTGGAGTCAAGGAATGCAATGTGGGCGGTAATGCCGGAAAGCGATTGGGGAGAATCGGCGTAAAAGCTTTAATACTGGAAGATATCCCGGAAAAAGATACTACCAGGATACTTTATGTAAGCGCGGATGAGGTAAAACTCATAGATGCACCGCACCTTAAGGGGAAATTGGTAGATGAAACCTTTGAGGAGCTAAGAAAGGAGTTTGGCGAAAGAAAAGGTTTTATCTGTATAGGGCCTGCAGGAGAAATGAAGTTATACGCAGCGGGAATAGCCCTTACCGATGACAGGGGAGAACAGGTGAGGTATGCTGCCCGCGGTGGACTGGGTGCGGTAATGGGATCAAAGGGAATAAAAGCGATTGTAATTGACGATTCCAAAACGGTGGAACCCGATTACTACGATGCCGAGCTTCTGAGTTCAACCGTGAAAGAGGTAGTAAAAATACTTCAGGAAGATCCAAAAAGCCAGAACCGAAGAAAATACGGAACCCTTGACATCTTGGAACTTGCAAATCAAGCCGGGCTATTACCCACAAGAAATTTCAGTTCGGGACAATTTGAGTTTGCGGCTAACTTTACGGGGCCAAAAGTGGCGGATGTGATAAAAGAAAGAGGAGGCTGCGGGAAATCTGGAACGGCCTGCGTGCCCGGGTGTACCATAATGTGCAGCAATGTATTTCCCGACAAAGAAGGCAAAAAAATAGTGGCATCCTTACAGTATGAAAGCGTGGTACTTTTAGGGCCCAACTGCGGTATCGGAGACTTGGATGATGTGGCCGAACTAAATCACCTTTGCAACCAGGTGGGTGTAGATACAATAGAATGCGGCGCAGCCATAGGTGTCGCAATGGAAGCGGGAGTAATAAACTTCGGAGATGCTGAAGGAGCCAAGGATATAGTAAAACAAATAGGGCAGGGTACTTATTTGGGAAGAATCATTGGAAACGGTGCAGAGTTTACCGGGCGAGCATTTGGAGTAAGAAGAGTCCCTGCAGTGAAAGGCCAGGCTATGCCCGCCTATGATCCAAGAGGCTTAAAGGGAAACGGTGTGCTTTACGCCACCTCCACCATGGGGGCTGACCATACAGCGGGGAATGCTTTTGAAACATTAAAAACCGTAAATCCCCTTGGAAAAGAACACCAGGTTTACAACTCAAGACAGCTTCAAATTCGAGCTGCACTCATTGATTCAATGGGCGTTTGCCTGTTCATTAGGCCAGCCTTTATCAAGAATAGAGATCTATTAAGTAACCTTTACAAAGGAAGATACGGCTTTGACATGAGCTTTGAAGAAATAAAGCGCACCGGCGTTGAAATTCTTGAGATGGAAAGAAAGTTCAATGAACTTGCGGGAGTTTCCGAAAAGGTAAAGAGGATGCCCGAATTTATGCGGGAAGAACCCCTACCTCCCAACAATGCGGTATTTGATATATCCCAGGAAGAACTGGAAGAAATATGGAATATAGAAATGAACCCGGAGACCTTCTAAAAAAATTTCTCGGGAAAGAAAATAAAAAATAAAAATTATCTTATAAAAATTTAATAAAATGAATTTACTAAGAAAGGAGAATTTAAATAATGGCGGAAACAATAGCAATCAATATCAAAGATGTGAAGGGTGAGTACAGGGAACCGGCCAGAACTTCATGGATCCTGGTTTCCGAAAAAACTGTAGGGTCAAAGAATTTAGCGGTAGGCATTAATGAAACTTATGTGGGGAGCATGGTGCCGGAGCATAAACACGATAACGAAGAGGAAGTGATGTACTTTTTCCAGGGGAAGGGGAAGTTTATCACAAAAGACAAAGAAATTCCCATAGAACCCGGGGTATGTATCTACAATCCTCCCGGTGAATACCATAAAATAGTAAATACTGGAGATGAACCCCTGAAGTTTATTTGGATCTACTCTCCTCAGTTAGAAAGCCACAGGAAAAAGGATTAAGTATAAATAAAAAACATTCCGGTGCGGTCAACAACCGCACCGGTATTAAAGTGTTTTTAAATTCTAAAGCGTAAAAAATATTCTGAAAAAACAAATCCTTGAATATTATTATGACTGAATGAAGTTTTTAGTATTAAAGAAGATTAAGTAAATTCAAAAAGGCGAGGTGCCGTGGATGAAAGTATTAAAATGGCTGGATGATCATTTCGAGGAATATGTTCTCAGCTTTCTTCTTGCACTCATTGCATGCGTTATGATGCTTCAGGTAATTATGCGATACGTTTTTAATTCTTCCCTATCCTGGTCAGAGGAGCTTTCCAGGTACGCCTTCGTCTGGTCGGCATTTTTAAGCATTGGCTATACGATAAAAAAGAAAACAATTCTCAGGGTGGATACGCTGATAGAAATTCTTCCAAAGGGGATAAAAAATACCGTAAAAATCCTCGTATCATTAATTATGGTAGTATTCTTTGCCTTCCTTTTAATTAATTCGATCCCGACGGTCAACAAAATATTTATTTCTAAACAGGAAAGTCCAGCCCTGGGTATTCCGATGTATTTAATTTACACTTCAACAATTTTGGGATTTTCGCTGGCGGTTCTGCGGTCTGCTCAAAGTGCGCTAAGCAATGTTAAAGAGCTATTTAAGAAATAGTGTGAGATGGGGGTAAAAATTTATGGCAATTCAGATGTTTATCATACTATTGGCTGGACTCCTGCTGAGCATACCGATAGCTGTTTCCCTCGGATTGGCTACAATTTATCCGGGGCTTATGAATCCACATTTTGCAGGGAGTATACAATTTGTCATACGAAATATGGTGAGCGCCCTTGACAGCACTCCCATACTTGCCATTCCTATGTTTATCCTCTCGGGAGATATCATGACAAAAGGGAAAATCTCTGAAAAATTATTTAACTTTTTTGCTTATTTTGTGGGGAATAAAACGGCGGGTATGCCTATTGCCGCAATTATAACCGCTTTATTTTACGGAGCAATTTCCGGATCCGGGGTAGCTACTACCGCTGCGGTAGGTGGAATGGCGATACCTTTTTTAGTGTCCCTGGGTTACGATAAGGTTTACTGTGCAGCCCTTGTAGCTACGGCGGGAGGACTGGGGGTAATAATCCCACCGAGTATTCCCTTTGTAACTTATGGCGTTGTAACGGGGGTATCCATCGGCAGTTTGTTCATTGCCGGTATATTCCCTGGAATTTTAATCGGCCTTTCATTGATGGTTTATGCCTACATCTATGCCAAAAGAAACGGAGAGGATAAGGAAAAAATTTTATCTAAATTTAATTCGTTAAGAGCAAAGGGATTTATCACCGTGTTTAAAGAAAGTTTCTGGGCTCTCCTTGCGCCGGTTATAATTCTGGGAGGTATTTACAGCGGTATAGTGACACCAACGGAGGCAGCGGTTATCTCGGTGTTTTACTCAATTATCGTTTGTTTATTTGTATATAAAACTCTGTCGGCAAAAAATATTATGGATATTTTAATAGGGACTGTTAAATCCTATTCTCCAATAGTAGTTTTACTTTCCCTGGCAATTGTTTTCGGTAGGATTTTAGCTTTACTTCAGGCGCCGGTGGCTTTGAGGGATTTTATAGTAATGAATTTTGCCGGGAACAGGTTCCTCTTCTTGCTCGTATTAAACATTATCCTATTAATACTGGGAATGTTCATGGATGTAGGACCGGTTATTGCAATTCTTGCTCCTATGCTTTTACCTTCCGCTACTGCAATCGGTATAAACCCGATTCACTTAGGAGTTATCATGGTAGTAAACTTAGCTATCGGAATGGTGACGCCGCCCTTTGGTGTAAACCTCTTCGTAGCTTCACCCCTTGTTAAGGAAGAGGTTATGAAAATCGGAACAAAAGCCATACCCTTTATCATATCCTTTGTCATAGCCCTGTTTTTAATTACCTATATCCCTGCAATAAGCCTTATCCTTTTACATCAGTAATTGAGGAGGTGGGATATGTAAATTAAAAAATAGTAGTTAGGAAGATAAAACAAAAAAACCTAAATTCAAATTAAAGGGGAGGTCAATTTATGAAAAGAACGAAAATTATTTCTCTTGTCCTGGTAATATTAATGGTTATGCTTACACTGGCCGCTTGCGGTGGCAAAAACAATGCCGGACAGCAACAGCAACAACAACAGCAGCAGGCCCAGCAGAATAATCAGCCAAAATACACGCTTCAATTAGCGGGAGCTTATTCTTTAAATGCCGATACTCCAAGGGCAAAAGCTACCAAGAAAATAAAGGAACTCATTGAACAGAAATCCAATGGTAACATTAAAGTTGAGTTATATCTGGATAGCCAGCTGGGTGGAGACCGTGAAACCTTGGAAAGCTGCCAGGCTGGAAATATCGCTATGGTATCTGCCACTACCGCACCTCAGGTAAACTTTATACCCAAATTAGCTATTTTTGATATCCCAATGCTTTTTGACAATCTCGACATAGCAAAGAAAGTTCTTACCGGAGAATTCAGAGATAAACTCGCAGCGGAATATGAAAAAGCAGGATTCAAGCTTCTCCTTATGGTACCCATTAGCTACCGCGAAATGACTGCCAAAAAAGCTATAAATACTATCAACGACTTAAAAGGTGTAAAAATCAGAACAATGGAAAATAAATACCACAAAGAGTTCTGGAACTCTCTCGGCGCAAATGCCACACCGTTAAACTTCAGCGAGCTTTATATAGCCCTGCAGCAGGGTACGGTAGATGCCCAGGAAAACCCCTATGATATTATTCTGCCGAATAAATTCTACGAAGTACAAAAGTACCTTATCCACACTCACCACATAGCTTTCATCCACACGGTAGTTATGAACAAAAACCTCTATGACAGCATGCCCGATGATTACAAGAAAGTCATAGATGAAAGCATGAAAGAAGTAAGCGAATACCTGTTTAACGAATCCATGACTCAAAATGAACAGATGCTGGCATCCTTAAAGGAGAAAGGAATGCAGGTAATCGAAATATCCCAGGACGTAAAGGACAAGATGAAGGAAGCTGCTAATAAAGTTGCAGATATGGTGCGCAAGGATGTAGGCAATGACATTGTTGATGAGTTAATGAAGGCTATTGAAGCTGCAAAGAAATAACAAAAGTAGATTTAAGGGCTTGACCCTTAGCCTTGGGTCAAGCCCGACAAAAAATTAAATGTATAAAAAAGCGGGGTGAAAAAATGAAAGCACTGGTTTATATGGGTCCGATGGATATGAGGTATATGGATGTTGATACCCCGGAACCCAAACCCGGCGAGGTGCTTTTAAAAGTAAAAGCTGTGTCCATTTGCGGTTCGGACCTTACCGGTTACAAGGGCCAATCTATTTTCAGGGTACCTCCCCTTATTATGGGTCACGAATTTTCCGGAGAAATTGCAAAATTAGGAGAAAATGTAAAAGGATTAAATGTGGGAGACAGGGTAATAGTAGAAACGAATTTGTATTGTGGCTATTGCGCAGACTGCAAAGCGGGATTCAGCAATGTTTGCGATAATCGTAAAATAATAGGAACGACGATGAAAGCCGGTTCTTACAATGGCGCAATGGCGGAGTACGTGGTAGCGCCTGCCGAGAAAATTATTCCTCTTCCCGACAATGTAACTTTCAATGCTGCCGCGTTAACGGAACCCTTGGCAATTTCCCTCAGGGCAACGAAACATGCCGGGGATTTAAAAGGTAAAACAGTAGTCGTATATGGAGCAGGTCCAATTGGCCTTTTAACAATCCAGTGTGTGAAATTTTTCGGGGCAGAAAGAATAATAGCTATAGATGTCGTGGAAGATCGTTTGGAGATGGCAAAAAAATGCGGTGCTACCGATGTAATTAATTCAAAGGAGGATGTGGCAGGAATCACCCGGAAGATGACGGATGGCGTGGGTGTCGATGTGGTATTCGATGCCGTGGGCGTACCGGAAACCGTTAACGGCGGGGTTGAAATAGTAAGAAATGGCGGCAAGGTAGTATGGATTGGGCTTGGTGTTCCAAAATTGGAATTTGATTATAAACATGCGGTATGTAAGGAAATTACTTTCTACTGCAGCTATATGTATACGACCGAGTTAAAAGAAGGCTTGGATATGATAGCTACAGGTAGAATGAATGTGGAACAGATAATAACCGGAATTTATCCCATGAGCGAAGGTCCCAGGATTTTTGAAGAATTAGCTTCAAGAAAATCAAAGGATATTAAAGTCATACTTGTTAATGATTAAAATTTTCCGTATATGATATATCAATAAAACATCAATAATATTTTAAAGCTTTAATTTGTTAAAAATTAATCGGGATTAATAAAAGTAATAAAATTCACTGCTCTATTCCAAATAAAGAAAAATCAAAGGAGGAAGATTAAATGGGCGAATGGAAATTTCCAAATGAAGGATGCTTGGAAAAACCGAATAAAATGTACTATCACACGATGACAAAAAAGGATGTGGAAGAAAGATTAAAGGTCAACGACATAATAATTATTCCCGTTGGTTCCACCGAAAACCACGGGAATGCCGGCCCTATGGGAGAGGACACCTTCATAGTTACGAGGATAGCGGAAATGGTTGCAGCTAAAACCGGATGCACCATCGCTTCACCCCTCTGGTATGGTTCCCATCCTTTCCATCACATCGGCCAGCCGGGGACTGTACCTCTACCGGATGATGTGTTCTCAGCAATGATAAGGGCAATTATTTCCGGATACTGGAATACCGGATTCCGCAAGCAGATATTTATCAGCATGCACGGACAGGAGTACATCATACCGTCTGCTATTCAAGAATGGGGTAAAAAATATCAGGTGCCAGCTTTGATACTTTTTGTAGACCTGCCGAGGGTAATGGGGCAAACCTTAATGGATAAAGAGCACGGTGGGCCTTTTGAGACTCCCTTCCAGCATGCCGACGAGGCGGAAACCTCCATATCACTTGCTCTGTTCCCTGAGTTCTGTGATATGGAAAACGCCGAAGATACAACCATTAAAGGATATTTACCCGCCGGCCACGTAGACAGGGGAGGAGATATTTACGGGTATCCCATACCGGGACACTGCCAGGTAGGTAATGTGGGAATAGAGTGTATTACCGCTCCTGAAGGTGTACTCGGTAAAGCCACAAAGGCCGATCCTAATAAAGCTAAGGCGTGCATCGAAAGGGCCTGTGACTACTTATTGAAACTGCACAATGATATTTTATCGGTATTCCCGCCAGGAAAACTTCCTGATGCAAAACTGATATCTCAAAGGGATCCGGAAGAAATCGAAGCACTATTAAAAGGCCCCACAAAGGGTGGAAAACATATTTACACCATTGCATGGCCGTCATAAGAAAGTTTCAATAGAGAGTGCGGGTTAATCCCCACTCTCTAAAATAATGATTAAAGGGGTGAGAGTATGGAAAAGATGAAGGCTGTTGTTTTTTACGGGCCGAGAGATATGAGGTTCGAAGAAGTGGAAAGGCCTGAACCAAAAGAAGGGGAAGTGTGCATAAAAGTAAAATATGCATCCATTTGCGGATCGGATATTGAAGAGTATAAGATAGGCTCGGACCGGGCATTACCTCCTTTAATTTTCGGTCACGAATTTTCGGGCGAGATTGTCGAAGTTGGGCAGGGCGTATCAAAGGAAAGAATCGGCCAGAGGGTTAGCGTAAATCCCATACTTTACTGCGGGAAATGTTTCTACTGTAAAAAGGGATTAATAAATTTGTGCAACAACAGGAGAAGTGTAGGCAGGACGCTTGGAGTAGAGAAAAAAAGGTGTGATGGAGGCTTTGCCGAGTACGTTTGTGTTCCCGAATTTTCGGTGGTGCCGCTAAAAGAGGGAGTAACCTTCGAGGAAGGGGCACTCCTTGAGCCACTGGCAGTATGCTATTGTGCTGCAAAAGCCGTGAGTTTTGAAAAAGGGGAAAACGTCCTCGTAATCGGTTCAGGCCCTATTGGCTTAATGATAATTCAATTTTTAAAAATCTTCGGTTCCGGGAAAATTGTTGCAACGGATATTATGGATTTCAGGCTTGATGCGGCAAAAGCCTGCGGAGCCAATGAAGTGGTAAATGTTAAAAATGAATCCATAGAAAAAGCCCTTGAATACACCGGAGGCATAGGATATGACCGGGTAATAGTTACGGCGGGAGCTCCAGGGGTTATAAATGATTCCATTAAGCTTGTCAGGAATGGAGGAAGCATAATACTCGTATCGCTGATAAGGGAAGAAGTTAGTATAAACCCGGTGAGCATAGTAGGACGACAGCTAACCGTGTACGGCAGTTACATGTTTACCACCGAAATGAAAGATGTAATGGATTATTTGGCCGATAAAAGATTGGATGTGAAAAATATAATCACTTCTACCTACAACTTGTCCGAGACACCAAAAGTGTTTAAAGACCTTGCATCGGGGAACAGCAAGGATATTAAAGTGCTAATAAAGATAGATTAGTTTATTACCCTGGTTAATAATAAAAAAGTTAAAGGTAGAAAAAAGAGAAATGGAGGTTGATTGTCATGAAGATGAAGCTTTCCTGTTTCGGCTCTACAAAAGACATTGATGATATTGCAAAAGCCGGGTATGACTGCGCTGAACTGCAAATAAGAGAAATTGTGGAATTGAGCGATGACGAATATAAAATGGCTTTAAAAAGAGTCAAAGACTCGGGAATCACCTGCGAAGTCTTCGACAACCCCGTTCCTTTAAATATATCCATAACCTCGCCAGAATTTGATCTAAATTACTGGACGGAATATCTGAAAAAAGGTGCCGAAAGAACTGCAAAGATGGGCGCCCGTTATTACGTTTTCGGAAACGGCAGGTCCAGAAGCCTCCCCGCAGAAGGTGATGTAAAAGGAGCTTATGAGAAACTAATTACCTTTATCAATATTTTGTGCGATGTCACCGCAGAGTACAATATAACGGTGCTTTTAGAACCCCTGAGCACAAGTTTATCCAACTTTATCAATTCCATACCGGAAGCGGTAAAATTTATCGAGGAATTTGGAAGGTACAATTTGAAAACCATGTGCGATATGAGGTATCTTCTGCCAATGAACAGAGATGTAGAGGATATAGCCAACTACGAAAAATACATAAAGCATATTCACGTGGATAATCCTCTTTCCAATTTCCCCCAGAGGTTTATACCCACTTTAAACGATGGTTATGATTACGCCCCCTTTATCAATGTTTTGAAAAAGATATGCTATAAAGAAATTATTTCTATAGAGGCAAACACCTTTAACGATTTTAAAGAAGATATCAAAAAGGGAATAGAGTTCTTTAAACATTTTGGGATAGAAGCATATAGAAGTTAAGTCTGTAAAAAGCCTCAAGCCGCTGCATTTTGGTTTGAGGCTGAAATTTTAGGAGGTGGTAAATATTAAGTCAAAGAATATAATTATTAAAAATAAAAAAATCTTATCTAATTACAAAATACCCAAAATTAAATTGAAACAAAGCCTTGTTAATTCTATGACAGCGGTTTTTGGCAGCATAGTATTAATCGGATGTGTTGTTCTTTTTGTAATAAGTCAAAACTACGCTTCAAATGCGGTAAAAAATGAGGCCATAAATGCCATGGAGAAGGTGGCAGAGAAAACTGCGGAAAACATAGAAGATAACGTACAATCAAGATTGTACGTTATAGAAAGTATTTCCGATACCAGCGTGATTAAAGGAAAGTGGGAAAATAGAGAAGCATCGCTGGAAGAAAAGCTTCAGTATTTAAGGGATCAGCTCCGAAAATCGATAAAATTGGATTTTAAAAGGTTTGCTTTAATCGGCACAGACGGTAACGGATATTATCAGGACGGTACTCCTGTCGATGCGGAAGATGCAAATTATTATAAAGCGATTGCGCAAAAAGGGATGAGCGGCTTTGAATTAAGGGTTCAACAAAACAAAAACTCCTTCGATTACTTATTTTATTCTCCGGTAAGGCATTACCTTACCAATGAGCTTGCAGGCGCCGTAGTGGGCATTGTGGATGGCAATAAATTTAATCAGTTAATTTCATCAGCTACGTACAGCGAAGATGGGTATTCTTTCGCTATTGACGATAAAGGAAATATAATAGCTCACAAAGACCTGGACAGAATAATGAAAAAAGAAAATCTGATCAACAGCTCTTCTTTCTTAAAAAATCCAGTAAACAGGATGATTAAGGGTGAAAAAGGAATAGATGAGGTAAAAGAAAACGGCAGAGATTGGCTTATAGCCTTTGCGCCGGTAGGTAACACCCGATGGTCGGTGGGTGTGGTGGCTCCAAAAGAAGAAGTTTTAAAAGGCATTGGAAGGTTAAAAAGCGCTATGATCTCCTTTTCCGTGCTGATAATTATCCTCTCAGTTTTTATGACCTTTGCAATGGCAAAAACCACCATAACGCCGGTGCTTGCCGTTATTCAACAAATTGGAAGCATTTCTAAAGGTGATTTTACCGCAAGAATGGAAGAAAAATTTTTAAATAGAAGGGATGAAATAGGGGAACTTGCACTTTCTGTTAAAAGGCTTAAAGAAAACTTTCTACCTCTTATCGTTGGAATCAGGGAGGAAACGAAGGTCCTGTTTAATAGTTCTGTGAAATTAAATGATATCTCGGAAGAAATAGCCATTTCCTCCGAAGAAGTGGCCAAAACCGTAGAAAATGTAGCACAGGGTGCCAACGAGCAGACTATGAAAATTAAAGATATTAATGATTTGATTGAGGAAATTAAAGGGAGTATAAACGGTCTTTTTGATGAAATAGCCCGGGTAAAAAATTCCGGAGAAGAAAGTTTTTCTTATGCTCAGACTGGCAAGGAAAAGCTGGGGAATTTGGTAGGATCGATTGAAGAAATTTCCGGTAGTTTTAAACTGGTTTTAGAAAAATTAGAGCAGATGAAAACTTCGGTGAAACAGGTGGAAGAAGTTGTAGAAATTATAAAAGGGATTGCCGAACAGACCAATTTACTGGCTCTTAATGCTGCTATAGAAGCTGCGAGGGCAGGAGATAAAGGCTCGGGCTTTTCGGTAGTTGCTTCCGAAATAAGGAAGCTGTCGGAACAGACAAGGCTATCCCTGGAAAAAATAAGGAATCTTTTAAGGAATATGGTTTCGGATACAGAACAGGTAGTAAGGACATCCGAACTAATGGATGGAAAGCTAAAAAAACAGCAGGAAAGCACGGGAGATACCCTGAGTGCTTTTGAAAAAATATCGATGAGTATTAGCGAAATGAAAACCTTAATCGAAAAGGTATTCTCCGATATAGAGCAAATATCAAAGCTTAAAGATGTAATCGCAGAAAGAATTGAAGCCATAAGCAGGACGTCGGAAGAAGCCTCGGTGTCTGCCGAACAAATCTCGGCTTCCGTAGAGGAATTTGCTGCTTCTACTCAGGATATAACAAAGAATGCTCAGGAAATAGTGGATATAGCCAGGGCGCTGGAGGAAAAAACAAAAATTTTTATTTTACCCTCTTGACATATTAAAATTTTAAATGATAAAATACTTATCAAAATATTTTCAGGTTCTAATAAAAGCTTAATTATTAAAAGGTACAGATAATTTTATAAAACAAATAGGGTAAAAGTAATGAAGGAGAAAAAAGCGTTTTAATTCAGGCAAAAGAGAGCCGGGTCAGGTGAAAGCCGGTCCTGAGTTTGCGCTTTTCTCGCTCCCGAACTGCCCGGGTGAACAAAAGTAATCCGGTGCCGCAAAGGTGCGTTAAAGTTAGAAGTAGTAAGCTACTTCCTGAGGCCTTTACCGTGAGGTATGGGTAAAACAGGGTGGTACCACGGGGTAAACTCCCCCTCGTCCCTGAGACTTTATGTCTTGGGGTGAGGGGGTTTAATTTTTTATATACGACGATAATTATTTTTGAAGAGGTGGTGCCTTTATGAAAATTACTGCTGCAGAGGCTTTAATTAAGGCACTGGAAGCAGAAGGAGTGGATTTAATATTCGGTTATCCTGGGGGAGCAATACTTCCGGTTTACGATTCCCTTTATAATTCTAAAAAAATTAAACATGTTTTAACTCGCTCGGAACAGGCTGCTGCCCATGCAGCCAGCGGTTTTGCCAGGGTTTCCGGGAAGGTGGGAGTGTGCATCGCTACCTCGGGGCCCGGTGCGACAAACCTGGTAACGGGGATAGCAACTGCCTATATGGATTCCGTTCCGATAGTTGCCATAACCGGGCAGGTGCCTACCAGTGTAATCGGGCGGGATGTTTTTCAAGAGGTGGACATAACGGGGGCTACCGCACCGTTTACAAAGCACAATTATCTGGTTAAAAGGGCGGAAGATATACCCAGGATAGTAAGGGAGGCCTTTTATATTGCCTCCACCGGAAGGCCGGGCCCCGTTTTGATAGACCTTCCCAAGGATGTAGCGGAGACGCGGATAGAGTTTAAAATGCCCGGCAAAATTAACCTTCGCGGATATAAACCCAGGGTTCAGGGGCATCCCCTGCAGATAGAAAGGGCAGTAGAAGAAATAAAAAGAGCCCAGCGCCCAGTCATAATTGCGGGGGGTGGAGTAAACTCTGCTAAGGCTGAAAAGGAATTGATGGAATTGGTGGAAAAGACGGGTATACCGGTAGCTACCTCCCTTATGGGCATAGGTTGCTTTCCGCAAAATCATCCGCTATCTCTTGGAATGGCCGGTATGCACGGAAGTCCCCGGGCAAACATTGCCATAACTGAGGCCGACCTGATAATTGCAGCAGGAGTAAGGTTCAGCGACAGGATGACCGGTAAAGTTACCGGTTTTGCACCAAAGGCGAAAATCCTTCATATTGATATAGACCCTGCGGAAATCGGAAAAAACGTAAGGGTTGATATACCTATAGTAGGGGACCTGAGGATGGTGCTTTCGGAGATTTCGAAAAATAGCACAAAAAAGGAGCTTTATGAATGGTATGATTTTATAGAAAAAATCAGGAAAAAAGGGATTTACGAAAAAAAGGGTTTGCTTTGCCCTCAGGAGATAATAGATGAGATTTCTCAAAAGACTAAGGGAGAAGCAATTATTACTACGGAAGTGGGTTCCCATCAAATGTGGGTAGCACAGTTTTACGAATTTATTCACCCGCGCAGCTTTATAACTTCGGGAGGGCTTGGAACCATGGGTTATGGCCTTTCCGCAGCAATCGGAGCAAAATTTGCAAACCCGGGGAAAACCGTAATAAACTTTGCCGGGGATGGAAGCTTCCAGATGAATTTAGCGGAGATGGCGACAATTGTCGAAAATAACCTGGCAGTAAAAATGGTTCTTTTTAATAACGGCGGTTTGGGGCTTGTGAGACAGCTTCAGGAGTTTTACTGCGACGGAAGATACCATCAGGTTAATTTCAAATTTACACCGGACTTTGTCAAATTAGCTGAAAGCTACGGTATAAAGGCAGAGAGGATAGAAAGCCGAAAAGAGCTGCCGGGGGCGGTAGACCGGATGCTATCGGAAGAAGGCAGTTTTCTATTGGAATGTGTGGTGGATATAAAAGAAAATGTTTACCCGATGGTATTGAACGGTTCACCCATAAATAAGATGATTGGAGGGTGAAAAGGTGAAGACTATACTTTCAGTGCTGGTAGAAAATCATCCGGGAGTATTATCCAGGGTGGCGGGACTTTTCAGCAGGCGGGGATTTAATATAGACAGTTTGGCCGTCGGTACAACGGAAAACCCCGAAATTTCCCGCATGACCATAGTTGTTGAAGGCGATGAATATATAGTGGAACAGGTAAAAAAACAATTAAATAAATTGGTGGATGTCATCAAGGTAAGCAAGATTAGCTCTGATGATTCCGTCAGCAGGGAGCTTGTCCTGATTAAGGTAGATGCGGAACCCAAAAACAGGTCCGAAATAATACAGATTGCCGAAATATTCCGGGCAAATATAGTTGATGTCAGCAGAAGGTCAATGATTATAGAACTTACGGGAGATAAGGACAAAATAAACGCTTTTGAAGAACTGGTAAGGCCCTTCGGGATTAAGGAGCTGGTCAGGACCGGCCTTATTGCCATGAACAGGGGTCCTAAGACCATCAAAGTGGAAGAAGAAGAAAAAGATTGATGGAGGGATTTTTATGGTAAGGAAAGTGGAGATCTTTGATACAACGTTGAGGGATGGAGAGCAAACCCCGGGGGTGGCTTTAAACGTATACGAGAAATTGGAGATAGCCCGGCAGCTGGCAAAACTTAAAGTGGATGTTATAGAAGCGGGTTTTCCCATTGCATCCAACGGAGATTTTAATGCGGTTAAAACCATAGCGGAAAATGTCAAGGGGCCTGTTATAGCGGGACTTGCCAGGGCTAACTTTAAGGATATAGATAGAGCTGCGGAAGCGCTAAAAAATGCAGAAAGCCCCAGGATCCATACCTTTATAGCATCTTCTCCCATACACATGCAATATAAGCTTAAAATGAGCCCCGAGCAGGTGCTGGAGGCTGCAGTGGAAGCGGTGAAAAGGGCAAAATCTTATTTTGAAGATGTGGAATTTTCGGCAGAAGATGCCACCAGATCCGACGTGGAATTTTTATGCAAACTGTTTTCCCAGACAATTAAGGCCGGGGCAACGGTTATAAACATCCCGGATACGGTGGGTTATACAACACCTGAAGAATTTGCAAACCTTATACGGACGTTAAGGGAAAGGGTTCCCGAAATGGATAGGGTAAAAATCAGCGTACACTGCCATAATGACCTGGGGATGGCGGTTGCCAATTCCCTTGCTGCGGTTGTGAATGGGGCGACTCAGGTAGAGTGCACGATAAACGGCCTGGGGGAAAGGGCCGGAAATGCTGCCTTAGAAGAGCTGGTGATGGCCCTTGTGACAAGAAAGGACATTTATAAGGTGGATTTAAATATTGATACCAGGCAGATTTACAGGACCAGCAAGGTTGTAAGCACCCTGACGGGGATACACGTCCAGCCAAATAAAGCCATAGTCGGGGCCAATGCCTTTGCCCATGCATCCGGAATACACCAGCACGGAGTGCTTTCGGAAAAATCTACTTATGAAATAATGACACCGGAATCCATTGGGCTTACATCCAATAGAATAGTGCTTGGCAAACTTTCCGGGCGCCATGCCTTTGTCCAGAGGTTGAAAGAACTCGGATACGAGCTCTCGGAGGAGGAAACAAACAGGGCTTTTGAGAGATTCAAAGACCTGGCCGATAAGAAAAAGGAGATTACGGACAGCGATATCGAGGCAATTGTGGAAGAACAGGTGACAAAAATACCCCAGCTGATAGAGTTAGAGTATTTTCAAACCTCCAGCGGCAATCAAGCAATTGCTACTTCTACCGTAAGAGTAAAAATCCAGGGGAATACCGTGGAGGAGGCGGCTACTGGAAACGGGCCCGTAGATGCGACCTATAAAGCCTTAGAAAGGGCGTGTAATATAAATTGTAAATTAGTTGACTATTCGATAAAATCGGTCTCAGCGGGGAAGGACGCTATAGGAGAGGTTGTGGTAAGGATAGAGAAAGACGGAAAAATTTTCACCGGCAGGGGTTTGAGCACCGATATAATTGAGGCCAGCGCCAGGGCCTATACGGATGCCCTCAATAAAACCCTTTACAACAGCAATGGAAATAAACCGGCGGAAACTAATGAGGAGGAATAAAAAATATGGGGATGACAATAACGCAAAAAATACTGGCAGAACACGCGGGCAGGGATTTTGTGGAACCCGGGGAACTGATTATGGCAGACGTGGACCTGGTGCTTGCCAACGACATTACCGGGCCTGTGGCAATTAAGGAATTCGAAAGGGCTGGGGGTAAAGAGGTATTCGATAAGGAAAAAATTGCCCTAATACCTGATCATTTTACGCCTAACAAGGATATAAAATCTGCTGAGCTTTCCAAAGCTTTAAGGGATTTTGCCCGAAAGCATGATATTACTCATTATTACGAAGTGGGGAGAATGGGCATTGAGCATGCCCTTCTTCCCGAAAAAGGTCTCGTAGGTCCGGGAGATCTTGTAATAGGTGCCGATTCTCATACGTGCACCTATGGAGCTTTGGGCGCGTTTTCTACAGGAGTTGGAAGTACGGACATCGCTTTTGCCATGATGACGGGAAAATGCTGGTTTAAGGTGCCTGAAAGCATGAAGTTTATCTACAGGGGAAAACCCGCTCCCTTTGTCACCGGAAAGGATTTGATACTTTTTACAATTAAGGACATAGGGGTGGACGGAGCGCTTTACAGAGCCATGGAATTTTCGGGGGAAGCATTAAAATACCTTACCGTAGATGAAAGGCTCACCATTACAAATATGGCGATAGAAGCGGGAGCAAAAAACGGTATTATGGAACCCGATGAGGTCACATTGGATTACGTTAAAGCAAGGGCTCAGAAACCCTATAAAATATTTAAAAGCGATGATAATGCAGAATACTGTGATATAAGGGAATACGATGTATCAAAGTTGGAGCCACAGGTTGCCCTCCCACACCTTCCCGAAAATTCCGTCAATATTTCTGAGGTAGGAGATATTACTATAGATCAGGTGGTTATCGGCTCCTGCACCAACGGAAGGATTGAAGATATGAGGATGGCTGCAAAAGTTTTGAGGGGAAATCGGGTCCATCCTTATGTAAGGATGATAGTAATACCCGCAACGCAGGAGGTTTATCTACAAATGATAAAGGAGGGAATAATGGAGGTATTCGTAGAAGCAGGTGCGGCGGTCAGTACACCTACCTGCGGGCCGTGTCTTGGAGGGCATATGGGCATACTGGCAAAGGGTGAAAGGGCTGTTTCCACTACCAATAGAAACTTCGTTGGACGAATGGGACATCCCGAAAGCGAAATATACCTGACAAATCCGGCGGTGGCAGCAGCTTCTGCGGTAAAAGGGAAAATAGTGCATCCCATGGAGGTGATAAAAAATGATATATAAAGGAAGGGTGTGGGTTTTTCCGGATAATGTGGATACCGATGTGATTATCCCGGCAAGATTTTTAAATACTACGGACCCCAGGGAGCTTGCGGAGCATTGTATGGAAGATATATTCCCGGGTTTTTCTAAAAAAATTCAACCGGGAGATATAATAGTAGCCGGGAAAAATTTCGGGTGCGGGAGTTCGAGAGAACATGCCCCCATTGCTATTAAGGAAGCGGGTATTAGCTGTGTTATTGCAAAATCCTTTGCCAGGATTTTTTACAGGAATGCTATAAACATAGGCCTTCCCATATTGGAATCTTCGGAGGCGGTGGAAGGGATAAAAGCGGGGGAAGAGGTTATGGTGGATACCGATACCGGGGAAATAAAAAATATCACGAGCGGGGAAATATTCTACGCAAAACCCTTTCCCGGGTTTATAAATGATATAATTAAAGCCGGCGGACTACTGAACTTTGCAGGAGGAGGGCAAAAAAATGTATAATATAGCCCTCCTTCCCGGGGATGGTATTGGCCCGGAGGTTATAAACGAAGCTATAAAGGTTTTATATGCTGTCCAGGAAAGATTCGGCATTAAATTCAATTTCAAAGAAGGACTGGTAGGCGGAGCAGCTTTCGAGGCATTTGGAGTACCTCTTCCCGAGGAAACCCTTAATCTTGCGAAGGCTTCCGATGCGGTGCTTTTTGGGGCGGTGGGAGGCGCAAAGTGGGATAATTTGAAAAGAGAGCTCCGGCCGGAACAGGCAATCCTCAAATTGAGGAAGGAGCTAAATCTATTTGCCAACCTCAGGCCCGCTGTTTGTTATCGTTTTTTGGCGGATTCTTCTCCGCTGAAAAATAATATAATTAGTGGAAATCTGGATTTACTTATAGTGAGAGAATTAACCGGGGGGCTTTATTTCGGGACGCCTCGAGGGAGAGAAAATACAGGGCAAACGGTAAGGGCATTTGATACAATGGTTTATACAAGCGAAGAAGTAAAAAGGGTGGCCCGGGTTGCTTTTGAAGCAGCAAAAAGAAGGAGAAAAAAGGTAACTTCCGTAGATAAAGCCAATGTGCTTGAAACCTCAAAGTTGTGGAGAGAAGTTGTGGAAGAGGTAAGCAAAGAATATCCTGATGTGGAGCTTTCTCACATGTATGTGGATAACTGCGCCATGCAACTTGTATTAAATCCGGGACAGTTTGATGTTATTTTAACCGAGAACACTTTTGGGGATATCTTAAGTGATGAGGCATCGGTACTAACCGGTTCCATAGGTATGCTGCCATCGGCAAGCATAGGAGAAAAAGGGCCTTTTTTATACGAACCCTGCCACGGTTCGGCACCGGATATAGCGGGTAAAGGTATCGCAAACCCCATCGCCTGTATTTTGTCCGCGGCAATGATGCTGGAATACTCTTTTGATGAAAAGGAAGCGGCAAGGTGTATAAAAGATGCGGTAGAAAAAAGCTTAGAGCTGGGCTACAGGACTTACGACATTAAAGAAGGTGCAGGGAAGGTGTTAACAACCTCCGAAATGGGAGATGTTATTAAAAAGATTATTCTGGAGCTTTAAAAGGGAAAGAAGAATTTTTTAATATATTTTTTATAGTGGATTTTTACGAAAAAATAAGGTATAATTTTCGAAAAGCTGTAATAAAAATTTAATAAAATTTATAGGATACGTGCTGGGGGAGCCGAAAGGCTGAGAGGAAGCTTTAATGCTTCGACCCCTCGAACCTGACCGGGATAATGCCCGCGTAGGGAAGCACAGAGCTGAAAATTTGTGCCTACCTATTCGGGTAGGCACTTTTATTTTAAAAAGTAAAAAAATTTAAAGAAAAGGAGATGGCTTTTATGATGAAAAATATTACAAATCCTGTTTCAGATGAAAAAATTAGCAGATTGATTCTCAAAAGTTATTTTGAAGACCTCTACGATGCCGTTTCATCGGATGTAATTATTGCAGGTGCTGGGCCATCAGGTCTTTATTGTGCTATTCTACTTGCCCAAAAGGGATTCAAGGTAACAGTTTTGGATAAAAAACTTTCGCCCGGTGGAGGAATATGGGGAGGAGCAATGAGCTTTAACAGGGTGATTTTGCAAAAGGATGTGGAAGGAATTTTAAAAGAGTTAGAAATACCGTATAAGGAAGAGGAAAATGCGTTAATAGTATCTTCAATAAGTTTTGCCAGCAGTCTAATTGCAAAAACAACTTCCTTCAATAATATTAAAATCTTTAATTTAATTTCAGTAGTAGATTTATATTATATTGACGAAAAAATTTCAGGAGTTGTAGTTAATAATTCAGCAATAGAACTTCAAAAACTTCACGTTGATCCCATGGTGCTTGTTTCAAGGGCCGTTTTGGATGCCACAGGGCATGAGGCAGTACTGGTAAATCTTTATAATAAAAGAACTAAAGTCGATTTGGTGAACGAATTTTTTATGAATGCAGAAAAGGGAGAAGAGGATGTAATTAATAATACGAAAATGATAGCCCCGGGTCTTTTTGTTTCGGGAATGGCTGCAAATAATGTTTACGGCGGATACAGGATGGGGCCAATTTTCGGAGGAATGCTTTTATCGGGTAAGAAAGCGGCAAAATTGATTTCGGATTATTTAAATGCACACTAAAATAAAATTTTAAGGGGTGAAAAATTATGAAACTTGCTTTAACCATTGCTGGCTCCGATTCCGGCGGAGGGGCGGGAATTCAGGCGGATTTAAAAACCTTTTTCAGCCACGGAGTCTATGGGATGTCAGTAATTACGTCGGTTACCGCTCAAAATACCCTCGGGGTGCTGGGGGTGCAAAATATTTCAGAAGATATGGTCTATCTTCAGATGAAAGCGGTTTTTGAAGACTTATTCCCCGATGCGGTGAAAATTGGCATGGTTTCGACGAAGGAAATTATCGAAGCAATTTCTGAAGGCCTTGAAGAATACAAACCGGAGAAAATAATCCTGGACCCCGTGATGATTTCAAAATCCGGTCACAGGCTTTTAGAAAAAGATGCCATAAAAACTTTGATTGAAAAATTAGTACCGAAGGCTTTAATCATTACTCCCAACAGGGAAGAAGCAGAGGTAATTGCGGAAAGAAAAATAAAAAATATAGAGGAGATGAAAAAGGCTGCAAAGGATATTGCCAAATTGGGCTGCAGGACAGTTCTTATAAAAGGAGGGCATTTAGAGGGGAATAAGGCTATCGATATTTTATACTTAGGAGAAGAAAATTTCGTATTTTTTGAGGAAGAAAAAATTAATACAAAAAACACCCACGGCACCGGCTGCACGTTTTCGGCGGCCATTTGTGCCAATTTGGCAAAAGGTATGGATATAAAAAAAGCGGTGGCGTATGCTAAGCTTTATATTACCCGCGCAATAAAAACTTCGGGAAATATCGGAAGGGGATGGGGACCCGTAAACCATTTTTGCATTAGATTCAATAATTAATTTAAAAGAGGTGCTTTTGGCATGAAAAATGTGGATTACTCCCTGTATCTCGTAACCGATAGAACTTATCTAAAAGGCAGAAGTCTTTTTGATGCGGTGGAGGAAGCAATAAATGCAGGGGTTACCGTTGTACAGCTTAGAGAAAAAAATATCTCCGATAGGGAGTTTTATGAGATGGGACTAAAGTTAAGGGAAGTTACGAAGAAATACGGAGTGCCTTTGATAATAAACGATAGAGTGGATATAGCAATTGCTGTTGATGCTGATGGTGTGCATTTAGGGCAGGAGGAGTTACCTGCAAAAGTTGTGAGAGAAGTAATTGGTTATAAAAAAATAATAGGTGTTTCTGCTTCAAGCCTAAAAGAGGCTGAAGAGGCCTATAAATACGGTGCAGATTATATAGGCGTGGGTGCAATTTTTCCTACACCGTCAAAAAAAGACGCAAAATACGTTGGCTTGCAAACCTTGAAGGAAATTACAGAAAAAATACCTATTCCCATTTTAGCAATAGGTGGAATTTCTAAGGAAAATATTCAAGAAGTTCTAAAATACAACATAAAAGGTGTGTGCTGTATTTCAGCTATTTTAAAGGGAGATGTTTCTGAAAATGTAAGGTTCTTAAAGAATATAATAAAAAGAAACATGGGTTAATTATTTTAAAAATTGGAGGGGAAAAGATGACTCAGTTAGAAGCGGCCAAAAAGGGTATTATAACCGAAGCAATGAAGGAAGTAGCGGAAAAAGAAGGAATAAGTCCAGAAAAAGTAAGAGAGGGAGTAGCTACAGGTAAGATAGTAATTCCTTTTAATCCGAATCACAGGGGATTAAAACCGTGCGGAATAGGGAAGGGCCTTTCAACCAAGGTTAATGCAAATATAGGCACATCCGAAAAATACCCTTTTTTAGAATCGGAATTATCAAAAGCAATTGTCGCGGTAGAAGCCGGGGCAGATACGATAATGGATCTTTCTACCGGGGGGGATATCGGGGCAATAAGAAAGGTTATTCTTACAGAAGTCGATGTCCCTGTTGGGACGGTGCCGATTTATGAAGTGGGAGTTATGGCGCAAAATAAATACGGGAGTATCATAGACTTTACCGAAGAGGAACTTTTTGAAGTAATAGAAAAGCAGGCAGAAGAAGGTGTGGATTTTATGACCGTCCACTGCGGCCTTACCTTGGAGGCGGTGGAAAGGCTTCGCAGGGAGGGCAGGATAACGGACATAGTAAGCAGGGGCGGTTCCTTCATAACCGCCTGGATGCTTAAAAACGAAAAACAAAATCCCCTGTATGAACACTTTGACAGGCTACTTGAAATAGCGAAAAAATACGATGTTACTTTGAGTTTGGGAGACGGCTTAAGGCCGGGATGCCTTGCCGATGCTACCGATAGGGCGCAAATTCAGGAGCTTTTAATACTTGGGGAGCTGGTACAGGAAGCGGTAAAACAGGGAGTGCAGGTGATGGTGGAAGGACCCGGACATGTGCCCCTTGACCAGATCGAGGCCAATATTCGGCTTCAAAAAAGGCTCTGCCATGAAGCACCCTTTTACGTCTTGGGGCCTCTTGTGACCGATATTGCTGCGGGTTACGACCACATCGCTGCTGCAATAGGAGGGGCTTTAGCTGCTTGGGCGGGGGCTGATTTTCTCTGCTATGTAACTCCAGCAGAGCACTTAGGACTGCCTGATGAGGAAGATGTAAGGATTGGGGTTATTGCATCTAAAATTGCGGCTCATGCGGCGGATATAGTAAAAGGCATTCCGGGTGCATGGGAAAGGGATTTAAAAATGGCAAAAGCTCGAAAAAACCTTGATTGGGAAGAACAAATTAAGCTTTCAATAGACCCAAAAAAGGCAAGAAAATACAGGCAAGAGAGAAATTCATCGGATGTAAAGACCTGTACTATGTGCGGCAAGTTTTGTGCCATGGATATAATTGCAAAGTACCTTAATAAGGATAAGAGCAATTGTTAAGAAAAAGGCTTTCGGGATTTAGTCCGAAAGCCTTTTATAAAGGTTATTTTTTTAAAAAGAATTTTATTTCAGCACAAAAAATCAAGTTTTTCAAACTTATGAACTATTTTTTAAAGGAAATCATATTCTAATAGTAAAATAAATTGAAATAAAGGATTTAAGGAGTGATAATAGATGTCGATGCCGGTAATACCCGAGAGAGATTTTGAAGAAAGTGTAATAGATATATTGGAGTCAATAGCCTTAGAAGAAGCTGCTCTTGCCCATATACTAAATGCTGAAGGTGAAAAAATACAGAAGGTAACGGAAAAAGTATCAAATCCTGGGGACCTAATAAAATTACAAAAAAGCGTTAAGGAAATTTTACAAATGATCATAAAAAAAGAAATGCTGCTGCAGTTCAAATTTGAAAAAGTCGTTGATTTGCTGGAAATGATGGAAGAAGATTGCCCAAAACCTGGCCCCGGGCACGGACACAAACACGGTCATATCCGGGATAATGATAATTAAAATTTAACGGTGAATAGATGAATCTGTGAAATGCCAAAGGCTTTTTCACAAAAAAGCCTTTGGCATAATATTTTATTACTGAACAATTCAAAGGAGGGTCAATATGAAAGTTAGTGGAAATAATATAAATCCAATTCCGTTAAATCCCAGGTTATTGATAATGCCGGGGTTCTCGGAACGTCAGATACTGGAACACTATGAGGTTTTGTATTTAGGCTATGTAAACAAGATAAATGAAATAAGAGACCTGCTTTTAACCGCAGACAGGGCAAAAGCCAATTCCACCTACAGTGAATTCCGCGGGCTGAAGAAAGCCGAGACCTATGCCATCGATGGTGTAATCCTTCACGAGCTGTACTTTGAAAACCTGGGTGGGTCGGGAGAGATCCGTCAAGGGGAACTATTAAGGCTTATCGAGAGGGATTTTGGTTCTTTTAATACCTGGAGAGAGGATTTCATAACTACAGGAATTTCGGCAAGAGGCTGGGCAATCCTGGTATACGACCTCCGGGATGGAAGGCTTCATAATTATTTACTGGATGCCCATGACTATGGTGTAGTTCAAAACGCCATCGCTTTGCTGGTAATGGATGTATATGAGCATGCCTATTTTATAGATTACGGTACGAGAAAAGCTGACTATATAAAGGCATTTATTCAAAATGTGGATTGGAACATTGTAAATGACAGGTTAAAAAGAATCAGCTTTATACTGTACAATTTATAAAGCTTAATAATAAATTATTTGTTTTTAAGGATAATAAATTTTTAAATGAGAAATATTAAAATGAGGAGGTGATACTTGATGCGGGCTCTCTGGAGGGGTTCCATCAGTTTTGGGCTTGTAAACGTCCCTGTAAAAATGTATGCGGCTACCGAAAGAAAGAATCTGAGCTTCAGGCAAATACACAGGGAATGCGGCACTCCCATACGCTATGAAAAAGTATGCCCTTTTTGCAATCGAAAGGTAAAGGACGAGGAAATAGCCCGGGGTTACGAATACGAAAAGGGAAAATTTGTAGTTATTGAGGATAAGGACTTAGAGGCAATCCCCGATGAAACCGTGCGAACCATTGACATCGTTGATTTTGTTGACCTAAGAGAAATAGATCCGGTTTATTTTGATCATTCCTATTATCTTGGTCCTGAAGGAACCGGTCAGAAGGCTTATCTTTTACTCATTGAGGCTTTAAAAAAGACGGGGAAAATTGCAATAGCAAAGGTGATGATAAGGTCGAAATACAGCCTTGCGTGCCTGAGGCCTTTCGGTGAAAACTACTTAGTAATGGAAACCATGTTTTATCCCGATGAGGTAAGGGATGTCGGCGAGATAGAGCTTTCGCCCAATATAAAGCTGCATGAAAACGAAATAAAAATGGCGGTGCAGCTTATAAATTCTTTATCCACTCAGTTTATTCCTGAAAAGTACACCGATGAGTACAGAAAGGCTCTTCTTGAAATAATAAAGGCAAAAGTGGAAGGCCAGGAGGTAAAAATACCTGCTGCTAAGGAAGAAAAGGTGGTAGATCTGATGGAAGCCCTCAGAGCGAGCCTGGCATTGGTGGAAAAGGAAAAGGAAGGCAAGGAACGCACTTCTGGCCGCAGGAAAAAGAGGGCTACCTCATGAAACTAAATTTATCCGGCGAATTACCGGTTGCCTGAGATAGCCCTCTTCGGTGTAATCAAAGAATTCTACCTCCACACTTATAATGGGTGAAACCCAGACCGGCTTTTCTCCTTTTTGGACATCAGGGGGAAATGAAAAGGGGCAGATTTTTTCGACAGTGTTTGACAAAGCTTCAAATAAAAGCTTTTTTTCGATCTCGTCAAGGCCGCTCCCGGCTCTGCCAATAAACACAAGGTCGTTTTCTAACATTTGTCCCAAGAAAAGGGAACGGACTTTTTTACCTTCCGAAAGGAATCCGCCTATAAGGGCGGTTATCTGACGGCGGTTTTTTATTTTAAGCCATTTTTCGCTCTTTTTTCCAATCTCGTAGATGCTGTCCATCCTTTTTGCTACTATACCTTCCCAGCCTTTTTCCTTTATTACATCAAATAAGGCTTTTCCTTTGCCGGGAAAGGTATCGGTTACCACAACAGGGTCCGAAGAGTTCAGGGAGGATTTTAATATCTGGTCTCGTTGAAAAAAGGGTAAATGTATAAGGCTTTTTTCCTTCCAAAAGAGGATATCAAATACCACATAGGTGACGGGTATTCTTGACGCTAAATATTTTACGGTCCGGGGGTCTGAGGCTTTATCCCTTCTCATTAGCTGGTGAAAATTGGGTTTTCCATCTTTAATTGCTATGATTTCTCCATCTAATATTGCCCGCGTATTTTTCAGGGCTTCAGCAAGTGCATCCACCACTTCCGGGTAGCGTTCCGTACGCTTACTCTTTTTTCGGTTAAAAAGTTCAACCTTACCGTGAGAATGGGCAATTATCCTTGTGCCGTCCCACTTTACCTGAAAACCAAAATTTGTATCATCAAAAGGCTCAGGATAAGGTACCGGTTCCATCGGGATAAAGGGTATCCCCGGTATTATCATAGTTAATCACCATAATTATTGTGCCCATTTTATCATTTTTTACAATTTTAAGATCGGCAGGTGAGACCTTTGTCCATAGTAGTAGTAGAAGGCGAAAAATTAAAACTCAGCAATCTTTCAAAAAAGATGTGGCCTGATGAAAATATAACAAAGGCCGAATTTATAAATTATTACGTGAAAATAGCCCCCTTTTTATTACCCTACTTAAAAGATCGCCCGGTGGTCTTTACGCGCTATCCCGATGGAATAAAAGGCAAGGCTTTTTACCAAAAAAACATACCCGATTACGCACCCGAATGGTTAAAGACTTACGATGAAGTAAGCTTCAATAATGGTAGAAAAAAAATAATACGCTATGCGGTCCTGAATGATTTGAAAAGCCTCCTTTGGGCGGCCAATCAGGCAAGTCTCGAGATTCACCCCTGGCTTTCTCGTATTGAAACAATAGACTATCCGGACTTTGCCGTATTTGATTTAGATCCCATGGAAAATACAGGGTTTGAGGATGCCCGGCAATTAGCCTTAGCATTAAAAAATATATTTGATATGGAAGGGATTAAAGGTTTTCCAAAGACATCGGGGGCTACCGGAATTCAAATTTTTGTTCCCGTAAAACCGCAGTATACCTATAATGAGGTAAGAAATTTTGTGGAGTTTTTCTGCAGGGTTCTTGAAAAAACTTTTCCGGAAAAATCTACGACAAAGAGAAATGTGAAAAATCGAGAGGGTAAAGTCTATTTAGATTATCTTCAAAACGTAAAAGGTAAAACCCTTATAGCTCCGTATAGTCCAAGACCGCTCCCCGGTGCTCCCGTCTCGGCACCGGTTACATGGGAAGAGCTTGAAAAAGGCGTTTTACCTGATGCATTCAATATAAGAAACATGCCCGAAAGGCTAAAAAAAGTAGGGGACCTTTTTCAAGGGGTCTTAAAGGAGAAGCAAAAAATCGATAAGTGGATAGAAAAAATTTTTTAATTTTAAGATTTATATAGCCGTTAATAAAAAACGGTAATTTTTTTTTGAAAACATATTGCATAATTATTCAATAATATTTATAATTATAAATAATATAAGTGGGGGTGATTGTATGGGTATTAACATTTGCGTGGAAGAAACCATGCACGGGATAAAAAGAAAGGACCTCCTGGAGATCGGTGAGCTCAATAAAAAGGAAATATTAAAGATACTTTCTCTTTCAGAATCTATTAAAAAAAGGGGAAGGGACATTAATTATCAGCCATTAAAGGGTAAAACCTTAGCGATGATTTTTGAAAAAAATTCTACCAGGACAAGGGTTTCCTTTGAAGTGGCCATGTGGCAGCTGGGAGGTTACGGCCTTTACCTGAATAAAAGCGACCTTCAATTGGGGCGGGGAGAAACAATAGAAGACACCGCACGGGTTTTATCAAGATATGTGGATGGAATTATGATAAGAGCCTATTACCATGAAGATGTAAAAAAATTGGCAAGTTTTGCGAGCGTACCGGTAATAAACGGATTGACGGATTATGAACATCCCTGCCAGGCACTGGCAGACTTATTTACTATTTATGAAAAAAAGAGAAGGCTTTCGGGACTGAAATTGGCGTTCATAGGCGATGGCTGTAATAACATGGCAAATTCACTCATATTTGGATGTGCAAAAGTGGGCATGGACATTGCGGTGGCTTCTCCGAAAGGGTATCAGCCGGGGAAAGATGTTTTGAATAAAGCAAAAGAGGATTCACTGATGAACAATTCTAAAATCATCGTAACCGAAGATGTGATAGAAGCTGCTGAAAACGCGGATGTAATTTATACCGATGTATGGACCAGCATGGGGCAGGAAAGGGAGGCGGAGGAAAGGAAGAAGGTTTTTTCCGGATATCAGGTTAACGGGCAAATTTTGAAAAAGGCCAAAAAAGATGTAATAGTTATGCACTGTTTGCCGGCACACAGGGGGGAGGAAATCACTGATGAGGTGCTGGATGGCCCCAATTCTGTTGTGTTTGATCAGGCGGAAAATCGACTTCACGTCCAGAAGGCAATTCTCATTTCGCTGATGATCTAAAAATGTTTTTAAGGAGGAATGTAAAATGAAAAAGGTGGTCCTTGCTTATTCGGGAGGACTCGATACTTCGGTAGCAATAAAGTGGTTGAAAGAAAAATACGATTGTGAAGTGGTGGCTTTATGCGCAGACTTAGGGGAGGGTAAGGACTTAGAGTTTATTAAAAATAAGGCTTTAAAAATTGGAGCTATAAAAAGTTACGTATTTGATGTTAAAGAGGAATTTTTAAAAAACTACGCTTTTGCTGCACTGAAAGCCAATGCCCTTTATGAAGGAGTTTATCCTCTGAGCTCCGCACTTTCACGACCGCTGATTGCGAAGCTCCTGGTAGAGGTCGCAAAGGAAGAAGGGGCTTTTGCAGTAGCCCACGGATGTACGGGCAAGGGAAATGATCAGGTGAGGTTTGATGTATCGGTAGCGGCTTTAGCACCTGAACTTACCGTTATTGCACCCGTAAGGGAATGGAGCATGTCCCGGGAAGAAGAGGTGGAATATGCGGCAAAGCATGGAATCCCAATACCTGTGGAAAAAGAAAATCCCTTCAGCATAGATCAAAATCTGTGGGGAAGGAGCATTGAGTGCGGAGTCTTAGAGGATCCATGGGTGGAACCGCCGGAGGAAGCGTTTGAATGGACCGTTTCAATAAAAGATGCGCCGAACGAGCCATCCTATGTGGAAATAACCTTTTATAAAGGAGAACCGGTAGAATTAAATGGAGAAGAATTTTCCCAGGTAGAAATCGTAGAGAAATTGAATAAGATAGCGGGAGCAAACGGTTTTGGAAGGATTGATCATATAGAAAATAGATTGGTGGGGATAAAATCCAGGGAGGTTTATGAATGTCCGGCATCGCTCCTCTTAATAAAAGCTCATAGAGAATTAGAATGCCTTACCCTTCCCCGGGAGGTGCAGCATTTTAAATACATTATTGAACAAAAATACGCAGAAATAATTTACAACGGCTTATGGTTTTCTCCTTTGAAGGAAGCCTTAGACGCATTTATTGAAGAAACTCAAAAATACGTTAATGGAATTGTACGTATAAAAATATTTAAAGGAACTGCGGAAGTGGTGGGAAGGAAATCAATAAATTCAATGTACGATGTTAAACTGGCCACTTATGCCGAAGGAGATTTGTTCGACCACAATGCAGCAAAAGGTTTTATTAAGCTTTTTGGGCTCCCCACAAAGGTATTTTCCCAGGTAAATAAAGGAAAATAATGATACGGGGTGGTTTGATGAATAAAAAACTGTGGGGTGGAAGGTTTGAAAAGGATACCGATGCGCTTGTAGAAGAATTTACCGCATCTATCTATTTTGATAAAGACCTTTATAAAGAGGACATAATTGGAAGTATGGCTCATGCCCGGATGCTGGCGAAAACCGGTATAATATCGAAGGAAGAAGCGGCTCAAATTATAAAGGGATTACTGGAAATAAAGGCTGAGATCGAAAATGGAATGTTTGAATATACGGCGGAATTGGAAGATATACACATGCATATTGAAAGAAGGCTTTTTGAAAAAATAGGCACGGTGGCCGGAAAGCTTCATACGGCCCGAAGCAGGAACGACCAGGTAGCTCTTGATATGCACCTTTATGTTAAAGAAAAGATAGATGAGGTAGTAAAAGGTATAGATATTCTCATGGGTACTTTATGGGAATTATCCCTAAATCATCAAAATACCGTAGTTCCGGGTTACACCCATTTGCAAAGGGCTCAACCAATTTTTCTTTCGGATTACTTTAAGGCTTATTACCATATGCTGAGAAGGGATAAAGGGAGGTTTTTAAAAGCAAAGGAAAACGCCGATTTAATGCCCCTCGGCGCCTGTGCCTTAGCCGGGACCACTCTTCCCATCGACAGGGTTTTTGTAAAAGAACAGCTGGGTTTTTCTAAAATATATGAAAATACAATAGATGCGGTAAGCGATAGGGATTTTATCCTGGAATTCCTATCTGCTTCTTCCATAATAATGGTGCATCTTTCCAGGTTGGCCGAAGACTTGATATTATGGAGCACATCCGAATTTAATTTTATCGAATTGGACGATGCTTACTCTACGGGGAGCAGCATTATGCCTCAAAAGAAAAACCCCGACGTACTGGAGCTCATCAGGGGGAAAACGGGGCGGGTATTCGGAAATTTAATTTCGGTTTTGACGATGATGAAGGGGCTTCCGCTTTCCTACAACAGGGATATGCAGGAAGACAAAGAACCGCTCTTTGATACGGTAAATACGGTTATAGCCTGCCTTAGCGTACTTCCCGGGCTTTTAAAAACGATGAAGGTAAAAAAGGAAAATATGAAAAAAGCGGTAGAAGATAGCTTTATAGATGCCACTTATTTTGCGGAATACCTGGTTAAAAAAGGGATGCCCTTTCGACATGCCCACGAAGTGGTAGGAAAAATGGTGTCTTACTGCATTAAAAAGAATAAAAAATTGAGGGATTTAAGTTTAATGGAACTTAAAAATTTTTCATCCCTCTTTGAAGAAGATGTGAAGGATTTATAAGTCCTTTTTATCCTTTCTTTTTTGCAATTATATAGTATTCACCGTTATGTCCGCCATGGGGCTGGAGGTCAAAATTACTATTCCTGAGATTTTCTATTACTACATCTGCCTGATGGGCATCAGCAGCTTCCAATTGAATAATTATTTCTTGACCGGGCTCCAATTTTTCCAGGGTTTTGTTTAAGTTTTGTATATCGCAGGAATTTATTTCCTTACCGAAATTAAGATATATTTCTTTCATAAGCATCCTCCTTCAAAAATATTTTTCATTTTTTAGTTTCCCTAACAATATAAAACAATATAAGGGTGAATAAATAAAAAAAACCTTCATAAGTGTGTGCTCTACTTATGAAGGTTTTTATCTTTCGAAAATCCATTAAATATTTTTTACGCTTAGATCTACAGCTTCCTGAGTTCTGGGGGTCTTTACCCATACCCTGGGTTGCTTATTTAAAGCCCTTAGAATAAGTGCGGATGTATAAGGTAGAGGCAATAAAAATCCCGCCAGTGGAAGGAATAAAAGCTGCAATAGGGCTGTGAAAGTATGAAGTTTACTCCTGAACTTCATGAATTTAAGGTATTTTATGTAAAGGTAATAGGTGAATCCAAAGTAAATAAAAACGAAAGATCTCAGGGTCCATTCAAGAGGTGCGGGGAGAAAAACGGGTTTTATAAGACCCTTCATACTCAGAATCAAAACGGCTACCGGGATTAATACTGCCAGCTGATAGAGAGTCCATTCTACTTCTCCTTTAAGCAGGAGATTTTTTATTATAGCCTTTTTCTTTTCCGAATCATAATTATTGACTTTGCGGAATTTTTCGATTACCTGAATGTGCCCCGAAGCCCACCTCAGCCTCTGCCTGAAAAAGGATTTATAATTTTCAGGAGTCTGCTCGGTACTGACGTAAGGGAAATATTCGGGCCAGGCATCCTTTTCCAAATAGGCTCTAACACCTATTTCCAGGTCTTCGGTAAGGGCATTATAATCAAAACCGCCTATCTCTTTTAAAAGCTTTGATTCGATAAAAAGATTTGTCCCTCCTACAAAGGGAAGCTGCCTCATGAGAACCGGCATATACCATTCGTGAGCTAAGGCTTGATAAAGGGAAGCAATTTTTGTAACAGGGCTCAGGAAAAAGAAATTTCTTACCTGAAAAACCGGCCCCTGCCATATTAAATTTTTCCGGTCGGAGGACAACCAGCGATAAGCTATATATAAAAGCACGTCTTTTTCTGGATGACTTTCCGCATCGTAAAATCCGCAAATATCCGAATTTTTATCTATAAACGATAAACCGTAGTTTAATGCTCTGCCTTTCGTGGAAGGAACGGACTTTCCGATACACATACCCTGATAGAAACCGTCAAAGTCGTAAGGCACCATTACGTGTTTTAAAATAGGAACATTTTTTCTCTTTTTAAATTCCTCAATTTTTTGTTCAACTACTTGCTGAGTGGTCACCGCAGCTCCTTTTTCCAGCTCTTTTTCATCGGTTATCACGATTATTTCCAGCAGATTGTGAGGGTAATTTAATTTTGCGAGGTTTTCAATGGTCTGACCGATTACTTCCGCTTCCTCTCTTGCGGGGACCAAAATTGAAAACATGGGGATTTTTTTATTTTTTTCTTTGGCTATTCTTTTCAGGTCTAACAAACTGAGGGGTCTTCTCCTGGACCAGTAGTATTTATTGGAGTAATTCATCCAGAAAAAATACCTTAAAAAGAGGACGAAGAAGAATAAGTACAGAAAAACCGCTATAATATATATTATCTGTGGGAGTTCCATTTTATCCCCCTCTTTGTATAAAATGTTTTTGATTAAGTGCCAAAAATTTCGATAAGCACTATTAAAGATTATATACCTCTATTATTCTAATTTAAAGCACGTATATGGGCGGTTTTGCTTCTATTTTTTTCAAATTGAGTCTAAAAACCATCCCTAGGGATTTTTTTCATAAATAATTATTAAATATTGAAAAATAATGGGAATTTTCCCGTTACACATTTATATTTTGTGTATTTTTTGATAGGATATTTAAGTAAATAATTATTAAAAGGGTGCGAGGATTATGTTTTTTATGCAAAACAATGCTCTCTGGCTCTTTCTTTTATCCTTTTTAGAAGCATCTTTTTTTCCCGTTCCGCCCGATCTGGTATTAATTCCCCTCTGTTTAAAGCATACCGAAAAATCTTTATTTTATGCTTTTATCGCTTCAATTGCTTCCGCGCTGGGAGGGCTCTTCGGTTATTTTTTAGGGGTCAGGGCGGGAAGAAGTCTTTTAAACAAATTTGTAAATAACTCAAGATTAAGGTTAATTGAAGATTATTTTAAAAAATACGGAGCCTGGGCTGTAGCTATTGCGGGTTTTACGCCAATACCCTATAAAGTTTTTACTATTGCTTCGGGTATATTCAGGATGGACATTTTTTCCTTTTTTATTGCTGCTTTTTTTAGCAGGAGCGCCCGGTTTTTTTTAGAGGCTTTTATTATACGTTCTTTTGGAGAAAGAGCGGAGCTTTTAATTAATAAATATTTAGGACCGGGGTCATTCGCTTTAATAGGTATTATTTTTGTTGTTTACTACATTATTTTAAAAAGCGGTTTTTTTGTGAGGGTAAAAATTTGGATTTCACCGTTTTATAAAAAAATTAAGTTTTCCGTTTCTTTATTTCTCGAGAAATTTGGAGAATTTGGTGTATATGTCATAGCTGGAGTAAGTTACAGCGCCGTTGCTGCGTTGGTTTTTTTAAAAATTGTAGACGGATTAAGGGAAAAGGAGCTGGACTTAATCGATGGTGCAATTGTAAATTTCATTCTCGCGCATTTTAAATCGCCCTTGATGGATACAATCACCAGAAATTTTATAGAAGCTGTGGAATCACCAGTTGCGGTAATAACTGTTTTTATAATATGCACGGGTTTTGTTTTTTATATTTATAAAAAATTACTCTATTTATTTCTGACTTTTGCTTCTTTTTCGGGGGCCTTAGTGATTCAGTTAGTATTAAAAAATGAGATTCAAAGATTAAGGCCCGTTCAGGAAATTCCCATGAGTTTGTTTTTTAAATACGGTTTTCCCAGCGGATCGGTTCTGGTTTTTACCTCCTTTGTAGGATATGCAGTTTTTTTGACTATAAAAATTTTAGATAAAAAAACCAAAAAATATGCTATAATTTTTATTGATTTATTGCTTACCGCTTTTATCGGTTTTTGCAGGGTATATAATTTGTTGAATTACCCATCGGATGTTTTTGCAGGATTTTTGATAGGGGGGATTTGGCTTTCAGCTTTGATAATTATTACCCTGGCATTTGAGAATTATTTCAGGATCAGGAGGGGTTGAAGGATGTGCAACACAGGAAAGAGTAACTTGAAAAAATTGATGACTATCTTTACGGTGGTTTTTCTCCTTTTATTTGTGGCAGCGGGCTGCGGTATGAAAAAAAACACGCCTCAGTCTCAGGAAGAAAAGGTACCTGTCAAAGTTTTGGATTTAAAAACCCAAACTGTATCGGAGTTTCAGGAATTTCCCGCACTTTTGGAAGCTGAGGGCCAAATAGCTTTGGTTTCTAAAATGTCGGGCAAGGTGGAAAAGGTCCTGGTGAAAGAAGGACAGGAAGTAAAAAAAGGCGATGCCCTGATAAGATTGGAAGCTAAGGATGTTATGAATCAGGTGAATCAGGCTAAAGCAGCCTACGATATTGCTTTATCCAATTATTCCAGGATAAAAAACAGTCAGTCGGTCCAGGAAGTGGAAAGATTGGAATCCGCGGTTACTCAGGCCCAGTTAAATTACAATAATGCGCTGAATAATTACGAGAAGATGAAAAATCTGTATGAGCAGGGAGCAATCTCCAAACAGCAATTTGAAAATGTGGAATTGCAATATAAAATTGCAAAGGAGCAATTAGAATCTGCAAAAACACAACTGTCTTTAACAAAGGAAAAGGCCATACCCGATATGATAGAAGGGGCGAAAGCCCAGCTTGATCAAGCAAAGGCCGCTTTGGACACCGCCATGAGCGCTCTGGAAAACACGGTAATCACCGCACCGGCGGATGGAACGGTGGGATCGATTAACGTGAAAGAAGGGCAATTTGTGGGAGCCGGGACGGTAGTAGCGGCGCTGGGTAATATTAAAGCTCTGGAAGTGAAGGTATATTTGCCGGAAAATAAGGTAAATGCTGTAAAACCGAAGGATAAAGCCGTGATAAAGGTAGATGCTGCGGGTTATTCCGGGGACGGAGAAATAGCCGATGTGGGGGTCTACAAGGATCCGAAAACTCAAACTTACCCCGTGAAAGTGATTGTTAATAATGATAAAGGACTTTTAAAACCGGGTATGCTGGCCAAGGTGGGAATCAAGGTAAAGGAATTGGAGGGTCTTTTTGTACCGGAAAACGCCGTGCTGTCTTTTGGACAGGATAAAGCGGTGTTTGTGGTATCGGATAATACCGCGTACTTGAGGAAGGTAAAGGTAGGGGATACCCTTTCGGGTTACGTTCAATTGCTGGAAGGGGTTAAAGAAGGAGAAAAGGTGGTAGTGGAAGGTCAGGATTACTTGGAGGATAAAGATAAAGTAGAAATAATTAGCGGGAGTGAAAAATAATGAGCTTTGCATCCTTTTCCATAAAGCGCCCGGTAACCATGCTCATGATAATTCTTGTTATACTGGTGCTGGGTTTTGTATCTCTAACAAGGCTGGGAATTGACCTTCTGCCCAATTTTTCTTTCCCCATCGCGGTTGTGGTAACCGAGTACAGCGATGCCGGACCTCAAGAAGTAGAAAATATGGTGACTAAACCTTTAGAACAAATAATTGCGACAGTAAAAAATGTAAAAAGTATTAGTTCGATTTCCAATGAGGGTTATTCCACCGTAATAGTGCAGTTTAACTGGGGCACCAACATGGACTTTGCCACCCTTGACTTGAGGGAAAAAATCGATATGGTAAAGGCTTATCTTCCATCGGAGGTTAAAAGTCCTCAAATTTTTAAATTTGACCCTTCCATGCTTCCGGTAATGGAAGTGGCGGTATACGGAATGGACGATATTTCCCAGCTAAAAAAATATGCTGAAGATGAAATAAAACCAAAACTCCTCAGGGCTGAGGGTGTGGCCTCGGTAGACATTGTAGGGGGCACCGAGAGGGAAATCCATATAAAGGTAGATCCTTCAAAACTCATTTTTTACGGAATAACCATGGATAATATTGCAAGAGCACTGCAGATGGAGAACCTGAACTTATCGGGAGGGTCCATCGCCTACGGAGAAAGGGACTACCTTGTGAGAGTCCTTTCGGAATTTAAGAGTGTGTCGGAAATTGAAAATTTACCTATTACATTGCCATCGGGGATAACTATACCCCTTAAAGATATTGCCCGGGTAGAAGATACTCACAAGGATATTACCACTATATCCAAGTACAATGGAAAACCCAGCATTACATTGATTATTCAAAAACAGAGCGACTACAACACCGTCAAGGTTGCGGATAAGGTACAAAAAGAGCTGGATAGCCTAAAGAAAAGCGCTGGCAATAACCTGTATTTTGTCCCTATTTTTGATCAGGCGGAATTTATAAAGAAAGCTATAAATAGAGTGGTAGGAAATGCCTACAGCGGGGCTTTGCTTGCAGTGCTCATAATATACTTATTCTTAGGGAATCTCCGCACTACTTTGATAATAGGTCTTTCTATCCCTATATCCATAATTTCTACCTTTATACTCGTTTATTTCAACCATCTTACATTAAACATGATGTCCCTCGGAGGCTTAGCTCTCGGGGTAGGAATGCTCGTGGATAACTCCATAGTGGTTCTGGAAAATATTTTCAGGCACAGGGAGCGCGGGGAAGATAGTATCGCTTCTGCCATCAACGGTACAAATGAGGTCACCAATGCCATTGTGGCTTCTACATTGACCACTATTGCCGTATTCTTGCCAATTGTTTTTATACAAGGTATAACCGCTCAGCTGTTTAAAGAGCTTGCCCTTACGGTTACCTTTTCTCTTCTGGCATCCTTGGCGGTAGCCATTACTTTGGTGCCTCTTTTGTCATCCCGGTTGATGATTGCCGATAAGGGCAATAAGATTTCCATAATAGAAAAATTTTCCTTATTTTACGAAAATGTAGAGAAAAAATACAGAAAATTACTGGCCTGGGCGTTGAAAAATAGAAAGAAAGTAGTGGCTACAGCTACCGTGCTTTTTATAGTAAGCCTTGCGTTAATACCGCTTGTGGGCACCGAATTTTTGCCCCAGTCGGATGCGGGGATGATCAATGTCAGCATCGAAATGCCCTACGGTACCAGACTGGAAAAAGTGGAGGAAACGGTAAATTTATTGGTTGATAAGATAAAAAATATAAAGGAGATAGAAGGAATTTTAACGAATGTGGGAGTATCGGGAAGCGGATCGGGAATGGGCTTTTCTACCACCAGCAAAAACGAGGCCCAGGTGAGCATAAAGCTTAAACCTCTTTCTGAAAGAAAAAGAAAAAGCTCGCAGGTAGCCGATGAAATCAGGAGTATTTGCAGGACCATTCCGGGAGCAAAAATTACGGTAAGATCCGTTAGCACCTTCGATTTTTCGGGAGGCAATTTATTAAAGCCCATTTCCATAGTTATTAAGGGGGACGACCTTAGTAAATTGAAGGAAATTTCGGATAGGGTGGTAACTGCGGTAAGGTCTGTGGACGGCACCCGGGAAGTGGAAAGCAGCTTGGATAAAGGAAGGCCGGAAATCCAGATTAAAGTGGATAAATTAAAGGCTGCCTTTTACGGCTTAAATTCAGCCCAGATTGCAAAGATCATTGAGAGCAATTTATCGGGGTTCACCGCTACCAAATATAAATACGAAGGAGAAGAGATAAACGTTGTTGTAAAAGCTGATGAGGATGTGGTATCGAGCATAGATAAATTAGAAAACCTTATCATACCAACCCCCACCGGTGGCCTGGTGACGTTATCGCAGATAGCCGAAATTAAAAAAGAAAACGGTCCTGTAGCAATTAATCGAGAAGATCAGGTAAGGGCTGTAACGGTATCCGGGGCGATTTCCGGAAGGCCTGTGGGTGTGGTAAACCGTGAGATAGAAGAAAAGTTAAAAACCATTCCCCTTCCTCCGGGATACGAGATAAAAATGGGGGGCGAACAGGAACAGTTAGTAGAAGCTTTTGCTGATCTAAGTTTCGCCCTGATTCTGGCTGTTCTCCTGGTGTATATGGTTATGGCAGCGCAGTTTGAATCGCTGTTCCAGCCCTTTATAATAATGTTTTCCGTACCCTTAGCGGTCATCGGGGTGGTTCTATCGCTGGTTTTGACAGGAAGGAATCTAAACGTTCCGGCCTTTATCGGTGTAATAATGCTCGGAGGTATTGTCGTAAACAATGCCATTGTTCTTATTGATTTTATCAATCAGCTGAGAGCAAGGGGGTATTCAAGGACTGAAGCTATATTAGAAGCAGGTCCGATGAGATTGAGGCCAATTTTAATGACAACTCTTACCACGATCCTCGGGCTTTTCCCGTTAGCTCTGGGACTCGGGGAAGCAGGAGAGCTTCGGGCGCCCATGGCTACCGTCGTGATAGGTGGACTTACGGTATCCACAATGCTTACCCTTATTGTAATACCTGTTGTATACACTATTTTTGAAGACATAGGGCAGAGGATAAAGCTTTTCAGAAAAACCAATTAAGTCTAACGAAAGCGGGTGAAAGGCATGAATAAAAAGGGTTTTAAAAGGAAAATTGCGGCGACGATTTTAGTAATCTTTTTATCGGCTTTTATCTTATCCCCATCCATAAAAAGTCAGGAGGGGGAGCCACCTTTGGAAATTACCCTTGAAGATGCTTTAAAGCTGGCCTTAGAAAACAGCCGTCAAATAGAGCTTGCCCGGATTTCCATTGATAAAGCACAGCTTTTCAAAGATGTGGTAGAATTCAACGATAAAGAGGCTAAAAAGAGGGAGGAAGAACTTAAAAGTAATCCACTGCTTTCACAAAGCCTCAGTTCCCTGCCGGTGACGACCTCCGATTTTGATTACCAGTATCAGGTAGAGCTTCAAAAAAGGCAGGCGGATTTCCAGCTTACGATGGCTCAACTTTCCCGGAATTCGGCTGAGAAAATGGTTAGGTACGGATTAATCGCATCCTACTACAAAGCACTGCTTGCCCAGAAAAATTATGAGATCAGAAAAAGTAGCTTAAACAGGGCAGAGGAAATATTTAAAATTGCAGAAGAGAATTTTAAGTTAGGCTTGATTGCAAAAAAGGATTTAATGGATGCGGATTTAAAATTAGCCCAGGCGCAGTCGGACTTGAGAAATGCAGAGGTGGAGGAAGAGAAGGCTTTTTTGGATTTAAAAAAGTTATTAAATGTTTCCTACAATAAAAAGATAGTATTAAAAGATGAACTTATAAAGCCGGAAAAGGAAGAAATAGAAGGAATTGAGCCGCTTGTAGCCAGGGCGATGGAAAGCCGGATGGATGTGGTGCAGGCCAAGAAAAACATGGAGATTGCGGGCTACGATTTTGATATGATTAAAAAGGTCTATCCCGAAAACACTTTTAAGTACAAGGAGAAGGAATTAAATTATAAAGAAGCCCAGATAAAATACGAGGATGCAAAAAGCAATGCGGAAAAGGAAGTAAGAAAGGTTTATCTTGAATTTCTCGCCGCCCGGGATAACTTAAAAACCTATGAAAAAGCCGTAGAACTGGCAAAGGAAGGCTACCGGCTTTCTCTCTTGAACTATAAAGAGGGGCTAATAAGGAGCGTTGACCTTGCCCAGGCGGAAGAAGCTTTAAAGCAGGCCCAGCTTCAGGAAGCCTACGGAATTTTTCAGTATTACCTTGCAAAACTCAACTTAGAAAACGTAATATATATTCCTTTAACAACGAGTGGTAATTAAAGCGGGAGAAAATCCCGCTTTTTTTACCAGATAAAGGAGGATTTTTTAAAAAAACGAAGAATATATATCTAAAACAACTATTTAAAAATTTTAGAATATTTAAAAGGTGGGGGGTATTATGAAAAAGGGGAATGTTTTGGTAGTGGAGGACCAGAAGTACGTAAGGTCCCTTTTGGTGGATGCCCTGGATTTTTTCGGTTATTCACCGTTTGAAGCCAAAACCCCGAAGGAAGCCCTTTCCCTGGTAGAACAAAAAAGTGTGGACCTTTCCATAGTGGATTTTAACCTGCCGGAAATGGACGGCCTGAGGCTTGCGGAGGAACTGTGGAGGATAAATCCAATAATTCCCGTTTTTTTAATTTCGGGTATGGAGGAAATTGGTGCAAAGATTAAGGAAAAAAGCCAGTATCTGAAGGGAAGTTTAAAGTTTATTGAAAAGCCTATTGATCTTGAAATTTTAAAGCACTATTTGGACGGGGCAATGAGTTATGCATCTTAAAAAGACGGGAAGGAAGAAAGCGGGATGAATTTGGACAGGCCTCACAAAATAATCATAAAAAATAAGATCAACGAAACGGATTACAGTACTTATATTTTCAACGTCACCCCTTACTGTTTGAAAATGGATGAAAGAGGGAAAAACTTTCTTATACATATAGAAGAGGAAGATGATATTTCAAAAAACAACTTTTTTTCCACACTTATGCACGAAGTTAAAAACCCTATAACTGCTATAAAGGGCTATTTAAAGCTTTTAGAACTCAGCTTGGATGAAACGGATGGCAGGAGAAAATTCATATATAACTCCCTGCAGGAGCTGGAGAGGATAGAGGGGCTGGCAAAAGACATTCTATTAATCTATAAATCCATAAATTGTAATATACAAAAAATCAACCTTAAAGAGGTATTAGAACAGATCTTTGATTTTTACGAAGCTGAAATGAAAAATAGAAAGATCGATTACACCCTGTGCCTGAGCGATAAAGTAAATGTAATGGCTGATAGAAATCTTTTAAATATCCTTTTTGCTAATTTATTATTAAACGCGATGGATGCCGTTAAAGAAAAGGGATATATAGCCGTAAGGTCTACTACTCTTGAAAACCGCATTCTGGTAGAATTTGAGGATAACGGGGAAGGTATGGACGAATACACAAAAAGCCAGCTTTTTACTCCTTTTTTTACTACAAAAGAAAAGGGAACGGGTCTTGGGCTTTACCTTTGCAAAAAGATAGTGGAAAACCACGGGGGTGTTATTTACTTTAATTCGGAAAAAGGAAAGGGTACGGTATTTTATATAGAATTACCCTGTGTCAATGAATCTTAAAGGATAAATAAAAACCGCTTAGAATCCTTAAAAAAGGATCGAGCGGTTTTTTAAATGACATTTGAAGTATTCAAATAAAAGCCTTATACTATAAATATACATAAAAGGAATACCTTTCTTGGGATGGAGGGATATTTTTGCAGATAGAAAATTTAGAAGATATGACCTTGAGTCAGTTGCAGGAGATTGCAAAGGAATTGAAGATTCCGGGCTATTATAAGTTCAGAAAGGCCGAGTTAATAGAAAAAATTTACGAAGAGATTGGGAAGAAAGAAAAAGAAGGTAGTGAAAGACAAAATCCAAAAGAATCAGCAGGATTAAACAAAGTGGAAAGTACAAGTATTATGGATAATAAATCTATTGATTTAAAGGAAATTAACAACGGGTATTTTAATGAAGCTTCAGCAGTAATCAAAAAAGATGAAATCGAGTATTTCGGTGAGGGCGTACTGGAGGTAATGCCCGACGGCTACGGATTTTTAAGGGGCAAGAATTTATTACCTTCGGAAGAGGATATCTACATTTCTCCTTCCCAGATAAGAAAGTTCCACCTGAAAACGGGAGATTTGGTCAGCGGCAAGGTAAGGCTGCCCAAGGAAGGAGAAAAGTACAGGGCGCTTTTACAGGTGAGAGCCGTAAACGGGCTTCCTCCTGAACATGCCATTTCGAGAAAGGAATTTGACCTTCTCACACCTATTTTCCCTCAGCCCCGTTTCAAATTAGAATACGACCCTTCGGATATGCCCACCAGGATAATAGATATTATAGCCCCCATTGGTAAAGGACAAAGGGCACTTATAGTTTCACCTCCCAAAGCGGGTAAGACAATGATGCTGAAAAAGATTGCCAATAGCCTTTCCGTGAATCACCCCGAGGTAGAGCTGATTGTGCTTCTTATTGATGAAAGGCCCGAAGAGGTTACGGACATGAAGCGGTCGGTGAAAGGAGAGGTAATAAGCTCTACCTTTGACGAACTGCCCGAGAACCATATAAGGGTTGCGGACATGGTACTGGAAAGGGCGCAAAGGCTAGTAGAAAGCAAGAAGGATGTGGTCATTCTTTTAGACAGTATTACGAGGCTTGCAAGAGCTAATAACCTGGTGGTTCCTCCAACGGGCAGGACCCTTTCGGGAGGGCTTGATACCGCCGCTCTCCACAAGCCCAAGAGGTTTTTCGGAGCCGCACGGAACATTGAAGAAGGGGGCAGCCTAACAATTATCGCTACAGCCCTGGTAGAAACCGGGAGCAGGATGGACGATGTGATATACGAGGAGTTCAAAGGTACCGGAAACATGGAGGTCCACCTCGACAGAAGGCTTGCGGAAAGAAGAATATACCCTGCCATAGACATAAAAAAATCCGGCACGCGCCGGGAAGAACTTTTATTTTCAAAAGACGAGCTGGAAGCCATATGGATTTTAAGAAAAGCCCTGGCCAATTACGATACGGTGGAAGCGGCCTCCCTCTTAATAAACCGCCTGAAAAGAACCAAAACCAACTTGGAATTCCTGCAGAATATCGCCTCTTTTGTAAGCGAAATGGGATCGGAAAGGTAAAATTAATTTAAATATAAAATTAATTTACTATATAACCTTTTGCTTTCAGTTTTTCTATGTGCTGCCGGATTTTTTCATTGGTGTCTATGTTATAATTTTCTTCCAGAACGAACATCATGGAGACGGCTACCTGTGCCACGTCTAAAAGCTCTCGGGCTATTCTGTCAAGAACTTCTTTTTCTTCCATCGTGACCTTCTCGCCGCTTTGACCCCGGAATTTTCCTATTGCCTGGGCCAGCTCTCCCGCTTCTTCCATCAACTTTAATGCCGTAGATTCCAGGGTGGGTTTTAAGCCGTTAAGTTTTGGCAAACTTATCACCTTATAGGGGTTTTTATCATTTCCGTTCATAAATTCACCTCGTTTTGAGCCTTTTTATCAAACCATTTCGATGCGGCATAGGTAAGTAAAGCTGCTGCGATGAGCCTTACGGATAAAATCAAAAAACCGTTGGCGCCGATAGCAGCGATAATGGCGGTATCCTCGAATATGGCATGGGCGCAAATTAAAAAGTAGGTCACCAGGTATAAATCTTTTTTCGGCAGGGAAAATTCCTTGGATGCCTTGAAAATAACTCCCGCTCCGTAAGATATTCCTATTATTACTCCTATTACCAAAGGAAAACCCGATTCCTTCTTCATGCCGTATACCTTTACAAGGGGCGAAAAGAGTTCGGCTATCCTATCTATTATTCCTATGTCTTTTAGAATTTCTAAAAACATCATTATGGGGATGACGATTATTGCTATCTGCTTTACCGAAGACAGGGAACCGAGAAAGGCTTCTTTTAAAATTTTTAAAATAAAAAACATGAGACCACCTTCTTTATATTCATTTTAAAATAAGGTTAAACAATATTCCCGAAGCTATGGCAAGACTTGCCCGGACAAGGATGACGTTTAGAGGGGAAAGCCCTATTTTCTTTGCCAGAGCGGTTTCCACCGGCAGGCTATGGCAGAAGGATAGCATTATTCCCAGGATGGTTATTTCCTTTGGTGTTAAAGAAAGGGATACCATTGCACCGATGGCGGCGTACAAATTTACCAGGTTTCCCAGGACCAGTGCAATTGCGGCTTTTCCGGGAAGTCCAAATATACCCATTAATGGTGAAAAAATACTGGTAATAAAATTCATCAATGGGGTATACTTTAAAAAAGTGACAATAAAGTAAATCGGGACAACTATCCTGGCAAGCTGCCATGTAACCTCTAACCCGGAAAAAAATCCGCGCTTTATAGTGTCAGCGTCGAGTTTACCCCTGTAGATATTCATGGCAATATCCTCCCGAAAAACAATATTCTAAGCATAAATTTAAATCAATTCAAATCATTTCAATTATATCGTACGCCCGATTTTTTAAAAAGTATTGAACAAAAAACCTTTGCATAAGTTAAGGTAATTGTGGTAAAATATACGAGGAAAATTTTAGAAGGAGGTATTATCCTTGAAGGTATTTGTTGATCAAGATTTATGCATAAGCTGCGGGCTTTGCATTGATACCTGCCCGGAAGTTTACAGCTGGAATGATGACGGCAAAGCTCAGGCCATTGATTCGGAAGTACCTGCTGATTTAGAAGATGAAGCAAGAGAAGCATTGGAAAATTGCCCATCAGAGGCTATAAAGGAAGAGTAATTCGGAAAAAGTAAAATAGCAAAAAGCCAGGTGAATTAGCCTGGCTTTTTGCTTTGTAATGAGCCATTGTTTTTACCTGACTTTTATATAAATTTACTACTAAGTTTTTTTCCACATCAAATTCTAATTTAATTTTTATGCAATATACACAATAGAAAAAGAGGAATATCTTTTTGAGTGTCGTATATATATTATATCACAAAATAAAACTAAATTTCACAATATAAAACAAAGGGGTGATTTTGTTGGATAAGTGGGATGTAATTAAGAGAATTATTGATACGGGAATAGTGGCCGTGGTAAGGGCGGAAAGTCCGGAACAGGCGATAAAAATTGCGGAAGCGGTTAAGGCGGGCGGAATAGATGCCATAGAAATCACCATGACCGTCCCGGGAGCAATAGATGTAATAAAGGAAATGAAAAAAGCTTATCCGAATAATGAGATATTAATAGGTGCGGGTACGGTTTTGGATGCAGAGACTGCGAGACTCGCCATGCTTGCCGGTGCGGAGTTTTTCGTAAGCCCATACTTTAACCCCGATATGGTAAAATTGTGCAACCGCTACAGAAAGGTAACCATGCCGGGGGCGATGTCTATTAAAGAGATTGTAGAAGTTATGGAGTCCGGCGCGGATTTTGTGAAATTATTCCCCGGAAGTGCCTTTGGGCCATCCATGGTAAAGGCCGTATTGGGGCCCCTGCCCTATGCTCAAATAATACCTACCGGAGGCGTTAGCCTTGAAAATGCTGGGGAATGGATAAAAGCAGGTTGTCCTGCGGTGGGGGTCGGAGGAGAGCTTACGAAAGGGGCTAAAACCGGCAATTACAAAGAAGTAGAGGAGACCGCAAGGAAATTTGTGGAAGCTGTGAAAAAGGCAAAAGGGAAAATCTAAATATAAATAAATTTTGGAGGGGAGATAATGGCAAATAAGGTGGTTACTTTTGGCGAAATTATGTTGAGACTGACACCGCCTAATTTCTTAAGGTTTGTGCAGGCGGAGTCCTTCGATGTCACCTACGGTGGCGGTGAGGCAAATGTAGCGGTGAGTTTGGCCAATTTCGGTGAAGATGCTTACTTTGTAACAAAAGTTCCCGATAACCCGATCGGGCAGGCGGCGATAAATCATTTAAGGAGGTACGGGGTTAAAACCGATTATATTTTAAAGGGAGGAGAAAGACTGGGGATATATTTCAATGAGATAGGGGCATCTCAGAGGCCTTCGGTAGTTGTTTACGACAGGAGTCACTCCTCCATTTCTGAAGCAAAGCCCGAGGAATTTAACTGGGATAAAATTTTTGAAGGTGCAAAATGGTTTCACTTCACCGGTATTACGCCGGCACTTTCGGATAATATGGCGCAGGCCTGTTTGGATGCCGTAAAAAAGGCAAAGGAAAAGGGCATTACGGTAAGCTGCGATTTGAACTACAGAAAAAAGCTGTGGTCAAAGGAAAAAGCAAACAAAGTTATGTCCGAACTTATAAAATATGTGGATTACGCCATCGGAAACGAAGAGGACGCTGAAATGGTTTTTGGTATAAAAGCTTCTTCCTCGGATGTTACTAAAGGTGAACTAAATGAAGAAGGTTATAAAGAGGTAGCAAAGGAGCTTCTTGAGAGGTTTTCTCTTAAAGGCGTCGCCATTACCCTGCGCGAGAGTTTTTCCGCATTTGACAACGGATGGTCAGCCCTTTATTATGATGGGAAGGATTATTACAGATCCCGGAGGTATATGATACACATAATTGACCGGGTAGGCGGAGGAGATTCCTTTGCAGGAGGGCTTATTTACGCATTGCTGAATAACTATTCTCCAAAAGATGCGGTGGAATTTGCCGTTGCAGCCTCATGCTTGAAACACAGCGTGGTAGGAGACTTTAACCATGTTACTTTAAGCGAAGTCACCGCTTTGATGAAGGGTGATGCTTCGGGAAGGGTTCAAAGATAAAAAGATAGGGGTATTATATGGATAAAGAGCTAAGGGTTCAGTCGCTGGAGAGGGCGTTTAAAATTTTAGAAATATTATCGGAAGAAAAAGAGGGGCTGGGCGTAACGGAAATTTCCAGGATAACCTCCCTTCATAAGAGCACTGTACACAGATTTTTAAGGGATCTGGAAATACTAAATTACGTCGAAAAGGACGAAAAGACGGATAAATATAAGCTGGGGATAAAAATTCTTCAGTTAGCCGGAAGGTTCCTCGATCACATGGATATTCGAGATCAGGCCAAGGATTCCATTAAGGAGTTAGCGGATATTACAGGGGAAACGGTACATCTCGTGATATACAACAAAAAGGAAGCGGTTTATATAGATAAGATTGACAGCAAAAAAACCATCAGGATGCACTCGCAGATAGGGAAAACTATTCCAATGCATGCTTCGGCGGTAGGTAAAGCAATTCTGTCGCATCTTTCGGAAGAAGAAAAGGAGAAAATAATAAAAAGGGGATTACCTGCCTTTACACCGAACACCTTGGTGGACCCAGAAAGGTTGAGGGAAGAACTGGAAAAAGTAAGAAGACGGGGTTTTGCCTTTGACAATGAAGAGAATGAAGAAGGAATAAGGTGTATAGCTGCTCCGATTTTTGATTATACCGGAAGCGTCGTAGCTGCGGTGAGCATTTCGGGACCCAAATTTTCCATTACCCAGGACAGGATTGAGGAACTTTCAAAACTTGTTAAAAACTGTGCTGAAAGGATTTCTGAAAAATTAGGTTTTACTAAAAAAAAGCAGTAGCAAAAAGCTACTGCTTTTTTTAATAGAGTTTAAGCGCTTGTTTTTGCCGGTGTTTTTCAAAGGCAAGTTCTATCAGCCTTTCTATAAGTTCCTTATAGGGGATCCCGGAAATTTCCCATAATTTGGGATACATACTAATTTTGGTGAATCCGGGGATGGTGTTTAATTCATTGATATAAAATATTCCGTCCAACTTGCTGTAAAGGAAATCCACCCGGGCCATGCCCGAGCAATCCAAAGCCTTGAAGGCCTTTACCGCAAGGCTCATTACCTTTTCGGTTTCTTCTTTTGCTAAAGGAGCGGGAATTAATAGTTTTGATTTGCCGCCATCGAAGTACTTTGCCGTATAATCGTAAAACTCATTGCTGGGTATAATTTCCCCCGGTAAAGAAGCAACCGGATCCTCATTTCCCAGCACCGAAACTTCTATTTCCCTTGCAGGGATAAATTTTTCTACAATAATTTTGGTATCGTATTCGCCGGCTAAAAATAGGGCATCCTTTAATTGATCGCTGTTATGGGCTTTTGTAATACCGATACTGGAACCCAGATTGGCAGGTTTTACGAAGCAGGGAAATCCAAGGGCTTCTTCTACTTCCCTGACAATTGTATGTACTTTTAAAGGCAGGTCTTTTTTGTAATAAACCTTGAAGTCCGCTACCGGAAGCCCTTCGTGTTTTAATATTTTTTTAGTAAATACCTTATCCATGCAAAGGGCAGAAGAAGTGACTCCACAGCTAACATAAGGTACATTCATAAGCTCAAAAATACTCTGTATTGTGCCATCCTCTCCCCTGGGACCGTGAAGGACGGGGAAAAACACATCTACGGGGTAACGGGTTTCAATACCATTTTCCAGCGTAATCAGGAATTTCCGTCCGGGATCCGGAGAAATAAAAGCCGGTATGGACTTTTTAATCCATTCACCGTTTTCAATATTTTCCACTTCTCCAAAATAAAGATGCCATTTTCCTTCTTTGGTAATACCGATTTTCAAAATATCAAACTTCTCCTTATCTATAACTTTTATTATAGAGCTTGCCGACATCAGAGAAATTTCATGCTCTGCTGATTCTCCACCGAAAATAATCCCAACCTTCATTTTCTCCATTCAAATTCTCCCCTTTACCATCGCTTTATATATAATATTTATTACTTTATGACTAAATTATAATACTTTGAGAGAATTTTTTTATGCATTTAGTAAAAAAAATTATCAATTTCATTATTTACTAATTTAACAAATTAAAGTATAATATATTCAGACCAAAAATGAGGAGGAAGAGGGATGAAAGTATTTTTTAAAAAAACAATTGCCGTTATATTGATTTTATTTTTTATTCTAACATTGAGCGCATGCTCGAGCAAATCAAACAATATGGTTCAGCCGTCAAATAATAGCAACAAGGGCGATGCATCCGGAGAAACCGACGACTCCTGGGAAAGAATTAAAAAAACCGGTAAGATTACCATTGGTATAGATGATGCCTTTCCGCCTTTGGAGTTCAGGGATGAAAAAAACAATTTGGTGGGATACGATATTGACCTGGCGGCTGAGGCGGCAAAAAGACTGGGAATCCAGGTGGAATGGATTCCTACGGACTGGAACGGGGTAATCTTAGCTTTAAATTCCGGAAAATTTGATATTATCTGGTCCGGTATGAGCATGACGAAAGAGAGGGCACAGCAGGTGGATTTCAGTCCTGCTTATCTAAATGAATCCCAGGTAATAGTTGTAAGAGGAGATGAAGAATCCATTAAAACAAAGGACGACCTTAAAGGCAAGGTGGTGGGAACACAGCTGGGCAGTACCAGCGAAGAAGCGGCAAAGACCCTTGAGGGCATAAAAGAGCTGAAAAAGTATTCCAAGTTCACGGAGGCCTTTTTAGATCTGGCAAATAAAAGGGTGGATGCAATTGTGGTGGATGAACTGGTAGGGAGGTACTATATGACCAAAAGGCCGGGGCAGTTCAAGGTGCTGTTCCCTCTTGTAAAGGAGCCCGTAGGGATTGCCTTCAGGAAGCAGGACAAGGCGCTTAGAGAGGCGATTACTAAGGTTTTAAAGGAAATGAAAGAGGACGGAACCATGGCAAAGATTTCTCAAAAATGGTTTGGTGAAGATATATCGGTCTTTGAGGAGATCAAATTCGAATAACTGAAAAGAATTAAGAAAAAATTGAAGAATTAAATTAAGACGTGGAAAATGATAAAAATCTAAATAAAACAAAAGGGGAAAAAAATACAAAATGGATGCCAGGTATATGCTTTCTCTTGTTCCCGTTCTTACGAAAGGGGCAATTGTTACAATTGAGCTTACGGTTATATCGGTGGTTCTTGGTACCGCCTGGGGTTTAGTACTTTCTTTAATGAAAATATCTAAGAATAGTATAATCAAGGAAGTTTCCTCTTTTTACATTTACGTCATTAGAGGAACTCCACTTTTACTTCAGCTTTTTGCAATCTATTACGGCCTGCCCTTTTTTGGCATTAACCTTTCTCCTTTTTTGTCGGCAGTATGCGGAATGAGCCTTAATTCTGCGGCGTATATAGCCGAAATAATCCGTGCGGGCATTGAATCCATTGATAAAGGGCAGATGGAAGCAGCTAAAGCTCTCGGTATGACGTATTCCCAGGCTATGAGAAGGATAATCCTTCCTCAGGCTTTTAAGAGGATAATTCCACCCATGGGAAACGAATTTATTGCACTATTAAAAGATTCTTCGTTGGTTTCTTCCATAGCTATGACGGACTTAATGAGGGCGGCCCTGCAAATGTATTCAAACTCTTTCAGACCAGTGGAAGTATTTTTAACTGCGGGTATACTTTACCTCGTATTGACAACGCTTTTTACCTTGATTTTCGGAAGGGTTGAGAGGAGAATGTCCGTATATGAATAATGCGGTGCTTGAAATAAAGAGGCTTTATAAATCCTTTGGGAAGTTGAAGGTCTTAAATGATATTAATTTGAATGTAAAAAAAGGAGAAGTGGTTGCTGTTATAGGACCCAGCGGTTCCGGGAAAAGCACACTTTTAAGGTGTATTAAAGGGCTGGAAAGGTATGAAAAAGGGGAAATATACTTTAACGGCTGTAAACTTATGGAAAAGGACAGGAATTTTAGAAAAATGCAGCAGGATATTGGGCTGGTATTTCAGCATTTTAATCTTTTCCCGCATATGACCGCCCTCCAAAATGTGATGGAAGGTCTGGTTACTGTTAAAAGGATGGATAAAAAAGATGCTGAAAAAATTGCCCTGAGTTTACTGAAAAAAGTGGGACTTGAAGAAAAAAAGGATGAGTATCCTTCGCGTCTTTCCGGAGGACAAAAACAGAGGGTGGCAATTGCCCGGGCTCTTGCTATGGAACCAAAATTAATGCTTTTTGACGAGCCCACCTCGGCCCTGGACCCCGAGCTGGTTGGAGAAGTGCTAAATGTAATAAGGGACCTGGCCGGAGAAGGAATGACTATGATAATTGTTACCCACGAGATGGGATTTGCAAAGGAGATTGCCGATAATATCGTATTTATGGATAAGGGGGTTATACTGGAACAGGGGAAAGTGGAGGAGATCTTTAAAAATCCCCGTCACGAGAGGACTAAGATGTTCCTGGAAAAGATTATAGCATAAGTTTTAAATCAGTAAAAAATATACTCAAAGAATCCCTCTATTAAAGGGGATTCTTTTTTTATGCAGTAAATTTTTTACATTTTGTAATAAAAATATCGATATCCATTATTATATTGTGTTATAATGGTTTTTGCGGGGAGGGGGAAAGATTTTGATAAAGGAATATACAAATTTACCCAGGCCATTATACGTAATAATTTTTGCTTTCATGATTAATTCCTTCGGAAATTTTGTCAGGCCTTTTTTAACTTTTTTATTAACGGATAAATACGGATTTTCAAAAGATTATACGGGTTTTATAGTATCTCTGGTTACTTTTATAATTGTTCCGGGTTCGCTCATTGGCGGAAGGCTTGTGGACACCCTGGGAAGAAAGAGAATTATGATTATTTTTCACCTGATTTCCGCCCTTTGCTTGATTATCTGCGCTTTTATAGAAAAACCCCGGCTTATTATATACCTTCTTTTAGCTTCCAGCCTTTCCCTATCAATAGCCAGTCCCGGTTTTAATTCCATGATCACCGATATTTCTAAGGAGGATCTGAGAAAAACGGCCTTTTCGTTGAGCTATCTGGGAGTAAATTTTGGCTTTGCCTTGGGTTCCATGATTGCCGGTTTTCTTTATAAAAACTATACCAAACTGCTTTTTCTCGGGAATGCAATAACCACAATTATAGCAATGATATTAATATACTTTTTTGTAGAGGAAACCCTGCCAAAAAAAGAAGATTTAAAAATGCTAAAACTTTCACCGAAAGAAAGCTATGAGGAAGGCAGCACTTTAAAAGCTTTGATGAAAAGGCCCGTTCTCTTAGCCTTTGGTTTTATCTACATAATATTCAGCCTGGTTTACAATCAATGCGCTTTTGCTTTGCCGATTCATTTAAATCAGCTTTTTAATTCCGAAGGAGCCAAATTATACGGCATGGTGATGGCCCTGAATGCCTTTACGGTGGTAATTTTTACACCGCTTATAAATTCGTTTACCGAAAGATACCCGAGTCTATTTTGTGTGGGAATAGCGGGTATGCTTTTTGCGTTTGGATTCGGACTCAATTTTTTTGCGAGAGTGCCTTGGATGTTTTTTATTTCAACATTTATATGGACGATGGGCGAAATAATTGATGCTGTTAATAACAGGGCTTTTATAGCGGAAAATTCGCCGGTTTCCCACAGGGGAAGGTTTAATTCCGTGATGCAGATTATAATGGGCTCTGGGCATACTTTAAGCCCTTATATAGCTGGTAAGTTTTTAAGAAATAACAGTGTGGAAACCATATGGGTATATACTTTTTACCTTGCACTGGTAGGGTCGTTTATGATGTTTGCCTTGAATTACTATTACTGTAAAGGAAAACTTATAAAGTGGAGGGCAAAGATATGAAAATGGACTTCCAGTATTTTTTCCCTTCAAGGTTGATCTTTGGAACCGGAAAAGTTAAAGAAGTGGGGATTTATGCAAAGGAATATGGTAAAAAAGCTTTAATTGTAACTGGAAAATCCAGTGCAAAAAATTCGGGAGCACTGGACAAGATAACGGAGAGCCTCAGGCGGGAAGGTATAAGCTGGGAAATTTACGATAGGGTGGTATCCAATCCGACTTTTGAAGATATTGAAGAGGCGGCGGCTTTTGTTTTAGATTTTTCCGCCCAGGTTATAATAGGATTGGGCGGAGGAAGCGCTATGGATACCGCCAAGGGAATAGCCCTGAGGATAAAAAATGAAGGAGAACTGGAAGAATACTTTGAAGGCAAGAAATCCACAAAGGAAGCAGCCCCGTTGATTTTAATTCCTACAACCTCGGGAACGGGAAGCGAGGGAAATAACATTGCCGTAATGACCAACACTAAAAATGGGGTGAAAAAAGGATTGAGAAGCCCCCACATTTACTCTAAGGTATCCATAATCGATCCCGAACTCACAGTAACCTTACCGAAGAGAATCACCGCTTTTACGGGTATGGATGCTTTCTTCCATGCACTGGAATCTTTTATCGGCCTTCGGTGTCAGCCTTTCACCGAGATGTATTCTTTAAAAGCCATTGAGTTAATCGTGAAAAATATCGAAGACGCATATAAAAACGGGGACGATATAGAAAAAAGGGCTAATATGGCCCTTGCAAGCACCCTTGCGGGGATTTCCATTGGAATTTCCGGAGTTTGCGCCCTGCACGCAATGGAACATCCTTTAAGCAGTTTCTTCGGAGCAAATCACGGAGAAGGGCTGTGCCCTATTGCGGTACCCTTCTTAAAATATATAAAACCCCATGTGACAAAAAAATTAGCCTCCTTGGCTCCAATTTTTAATATCGATGATTTTCTTTCCGAGGAAGAAAAGGCAAAAAGGGTTATAGAATGGATCGTTGAGATAATAGATAAACTGAATCTCCCTAAAAGCATCGGCTATTTTGGAGTGAAAAAGGAGGATATTGAAACTCTGGCAAGACATGTGGAAGAACACATGACCCACAATTTATCCACCACTCCGGGGCACTTAAAATACGAAGATATCTACTCAATTTACCTTGCTTCCCTTTGATTTGGGCGGCGGAAAGTATAAAAAATATAAAGGAGAAGGGTTATGAAAATATATTATGATTATTTCGATTCCCCTGTAGGGCAATTGACCATTTTTTCTTCAGGAGAATATATCGTAAAAATCTCCTTTGAAGGAGAAGATTTTGACGAAGGATTTTTCGGCAAATATTTTCTTTCTCCTTCCTTTATAAATAAAGACGATGGGGTAATAAAAAGAGCAAAGGAGGAGCTTTACCTTTATTTTAAAAAAAGTCTAAAAAAATTTGATTTACCTCTTCTCCTTCTTGGCACCGAATTCCAAAAAAAGGTTTGGGAAGAGCTTTTAAAAATACCCTACGGAGAATTAAGATCCTATAAGGATATTGCAGAAAATATTGGTATTCCTGAAGGTGCAAGGGCGGTAGGGCAGGCCAACAATAAAAATCCCATACCCATTGTAGTTCCATGCCACAGGGTAATAGGTAAAAGGGGAGAGCTGGTAGGATATGGAGGGGGCTTGAACATAAAAAAATATCTGATTGAACTGGAAAAGGGCAATCCCTGAATTAATTTTAATAGACAAAAAAATTTATGAATATTTGTCATTGGAATTAATTATAAATTAACTATAAATAATTTTAACAGTAATAAAGCTTTTTCGGAATATTATAAAATTATTAGAAAAAAATAAAAATTTTTTAGAATATATTGTTGACAAAAGCCGGTATTTTATGTATAATTAATTTTACAATTTAACATTTTTTCTGGGCTATTATCCTTTGGAACGCTGAATTCCTTCTGCAGATTCAAGCAGAAGGAAACGGGGGACCCAATTTTTGGGGTGAATCCCCTTCTGAATTGATTTTTGAGTAAGAAGGGGTAGGGTCACCTCACGACCCGAACCCGTCAGCTAACCTCGTAAGCGTGGTAGAGGGAGGTAATGGCTTGTGAGTACTTTTGTCTAATGAAAACAAGCTATGGACCTCCATAGCTTATTTTATTTGCCAAAAAAAGAAAGAGGGGGGTAATCGATGAAAAGAAAAGCGATTTCCTATGCGGTTATAGGAGCGGGTAACGGTGGGCTTGCAATGGCAGGTTATTTAGGGCTTAAAGGCTATAAGGTAAGCCTTTACAACAGGTCCCATGACAAATTGGTGGACCTTATAAAAGATCCGGTAATTTACCTGACGGGAGCTTACGAAGGTGAAGGAAGGCTCTACAGGGTTACGAGCGATATAAAAGAGGCCATAGAGGGGGTTGATGTAATTATGGTGACCACCCCGGCCACGGCTCATAAGGAGTTAGCTGTTTTGATGGCTCCGTATTTGCAAAAGGGGCAGATAATAATTTTGAATCCGGGAAGAACCTGCGGAGCCTTTGAGGTCCTTGAAATATTAAAGAAACATGAAGCGGATGAGGGTGTAATCGTTGCAGAAGCTCAGACCTTCATTTATGCCTGCAGGGCCTTATCCGGCAACAGAGTGAAAATTTTCAGTGTAAAAAATGAGGTAAAGCTGGCTGCCATACCATCGGAAAAAACCGAAAAAGTTATTAGGACAATTTCCGATGCCTTCCCTCAATTCAAAAGAGCGGCGGATGTCTTAGAGACCAGTTTAAACAACTTCGGGGCAATTTTTCACCCGGCGCCTACTCTTTTAAACAGCGGTCATATTGAAAGATGCCAGCCTTTTGAGTATTACCTGGAAGGCATCACTCCTACCATTGGTAAAATGCTGGAAAGACTTGATGAGGAACGAATGAGGGTTGCAAAAGCTCTTGGAGTTAAAACCCTTTCTGCTATAGAATGGTTATTCGAGTCTTACGGGGCTACGGGAGATACCCTTTACGAAGCCATTCAAAATAATACAGCATACAAGGGACTTACGGCACCGAAGGGATTAAATACAAGATATATCTATGAGGATGTGCCTTATAGCCTCGTTCCCATTTCTTCGCTGGGTAAACAATTGGGAGTGGAAACTCCTGCAATCGATACAATAATAGGTCTTGCCTGCATGATGACCGGTGTTAATTTCTGGAAAGAAGGAAGAACCTCTGAAAAATTGGGTTTAGCAGGGCTAACACCTGCTGAAATCCATCTTTTCGCTCAAAAAGGGTATATTCTCAAAAAATCTCTGGAAGAGGGGGTGGTCGCTTGATGAAAAGGAAAATAGTGGCGTGCACCATTGGGAATTGCGTGCACGTGGCAGGGGTCATGAACTTTTTATCCATTGCTGAACAGGAAGGATACGATACGGAATTTTTGGGATTGACCTTATCGGTGGATGAGCTGTTAAAAGAGGTTAAAATTAAAAAGCCCGATTATGTCGGTGTGAGTTTTCGTTTAACTCCGGAACCACTCAATAATATTTTAAAGGAATTGAAGGAAAAAATAGAGAAAGAGGGTTTAAGGGACATAAAATGGATTTTTGGCGGGAATGAACCGGCAGCACTGGTGGCAAAGGAATCGGGAATTTTTTACAAAGTTTTTGACGGTACCGAGGATTTGGATGAAGTAATTGCCTTTTTAAGGGGTAATGAGAAAGAGGAATTTGAATACTATCCGGGGTATTTAATTTCAAGAATTAATTCCAAGTACCCCTATCCTATTATAAGGCATCATTTAGGGCTTCCCAGCGTAGAGGATACCGTGGAAGCTATTAAAAAAATTGCAGAATCAAAGGTTCTGGATGTTATTTCCATAGCCCCGGATCAAAATGCGCAGAGCTTTTTCTTTGAACCGGAAAAGATGGATAAACGATTGGATGGCGCGGGAGGCGTACCGGTGAGAAAGAAAGAGGATTTTATCAAAATGTATGAGGCAGCTCAGAGGGGGAACTTCCCTCTGCTTCGCTGCTACAGCGGTACCAGCAATTTAATAAAATTTGCCGAGCTTTTAAAAGAAACGATAAACAACGCCTGGGCTGCCATACCTCTTTGCTGGTACAGCGAACTGGACGGAAGGGGCCCGAGGAGCGTACGGGATGCTATTTATGAAAATCAGCAAGCCATGAAATGGCACGGTGAAAGGGGTATACCGGTAGAAGTAAATGAAGCGCACCACTGGAGTTTGAGGGATGCACATGATGCAGTGGGAGTAGCGGCCTTTTACCTTGCAGCGTACAATGCCAAGAAGGCCGGGGTTAAAGATTTTATTGGTCAATTCATGTTTAATGTTCCACCTACCCTTTCACCAAAAATGGATATTGCCAAAATGCTTGCAAAAATTGAACTCGTAAGGGAATTGGAGGACGCCAATTTCAGAGTTTACCGACAGGTAAGAGCCGGTCTTGCAAGTTTCCCCTCGGACCTTTTAATGGCAAAAGGGCAGCTCGCCTATTCGGCTTATATTTCCATGGCTTTAAAACCCCATATTTACCATGTGGTAGGATACTGTGAGGCACATCATGCTGCCGGGGCTGAAGAGATAATAGAAAGCTGTAAAATAGCCAGGCAGATAATAAAAAACTCCTTCCTGGGTATGCCCGATTTTGAAAAGGATAAAGAAGTAATTGACAGGAAAGAAAGATTGAAAGAGGATGCGATGCTGATAATCGATGCCATTAAGGAATTGGGGAAAGGCGTGGAAGACCCCCTTTCTTCTCCGGACTGCATCGCCGAGGCTATAAAAATTGGGATTCTGGATGCTCCTCACCTGAAGGGAAATAAAGCGGCAAAAGGCACTCTTGCTACCAAGATGTACAATGGCGCTCTTTATCCCTATGACCCGGTGGAAAAGAGGATTATATCGGAAAAGGAAAGGATAGAAAGATTATTCTGCAGAATTTGAGAAAATACCCTCCCTTCAATTCGATCCTGAAATTGTGAAGTTGTTTGTGGAAAAAGCTTAGAAAAATTTTTGATAGTATACATTGACAATAGGCTTTTTCTGGTAATACAATCAAAAGGTATATGCCAACACCGCATTAGTATTTATACTAATTGCGGTGTTTATTAATTTTATTAGATTGAAAAGTTTTTTGTAAATTGTTATGATATTTTTCATATAATTGTTAAAATCTAATTTAAATTTAAACCCTATAAGAGATTATGGTAAAATAAAAATAATAAAGTAAACAAGAGGTGACTTTTGTGGAAGTAATAAATAAGGGACTTGAAGATGAAATATTCCGGGAAATAATAGAAAACTTCTTATCCTCCCCTTTTATAAACTTGATGGGTTACAGGATTGTTGAGATTGGAAAGGGAGAAATAGTAATAGAATATAATCCCGGAAAAGAAATGCTCAATGCCCTTGGCATTGTTCATGGTGGGTCAACTGCTGCCCTTTGCGATACGGCAATGGGCTTTGCGGTAAGGAGCCTTGGGAAGATACCCACAACCGTAGAAATGAAAATCAACTATCTTTTCCCGGTGAATTTGAACGATAAAATTTTGGCAAGGGGAAAGGTAATTAAAGAAGGAGAAAACATCTGCGTAGCGGAATGTGATTTAATTAGAGGGGATAAAGTTGTGGTTAAGTCCATAGGAACCTATTTCAATCTAAAAAAATAAATTATCACTGGAGGTTGCAATTATGCTTCTTGATTTAAGTCCTTATGCTTTTAAAATTGGACCAATAGCAGTACATTGGTACGGAATATTTATGGCGATATCCTTTCTGGTGGGCACCTATTATTTATACGTTAAAGGGAAAAGCAGGGGTATAGATGAGGACTTTATATTAAACCTTGCGATGTTAGTAATCCTTTCGGGAATTATCGGGGCAAGGCTTATGTTTGTCCTTACAAATTATCCCGAATGGTTTATAAAAGAACCCCTGCAGGTGGTAAAGATATGGGAAGGTGGACTTTCGTGGCACGGTGCGCTCCTCGGAGGGTTTTTAAGCGGTTGGTGGTATTGCAGGAGAAATAACGTCAATCCAAATGAAATGGCAGATTTAACGGTACTGGGGCTTTCGTTTGGCTATATAATAGTTAGAATAGGGAATATCTTTAACCAGGAAGTCCTGGGAAGGATGACCGAGTTTTCCTTTGGAAGATGGCCTGCGCAGCTCGTGGGTTCCTCTATTGGGCTAATACTGCTAATAAGGTTTTTATATCTGGAAAAGAAAAATCTAAAAAAGGGTTATCAGTTCTGGTCTTTTATCTGGTATCATCAATTGCTGCGGGCTGTGTTTGAAGAGACGGTCAGGGATAATCCCCTTTATCTTGTGCATTATGTCAATACGCGATGGGGAATAGGATTTTTAACAATGACTCAGCTTATGACACCCTTTATCCTGCTTTTTGCCTATTTCATGTATAAAATTACCTCTGAGGATTAGACCATTTTTCTTGTGGAAAAATAATTGTTTATGTTATAATTAAATAAAACGCGCCTATAGCTCAGCGGATAGAGCACCGGCCTCCGGAGCCGGGTTTTGCGGGGGTTCGATTCCCTCTAGGCGCGCCATAGAAAGAAAAAAACCTGCAAAAATGCAGGTTTTTATATTATTAAGCTTTTAATTAAGCTATTTCATATAGTCACTTTTTTGTCGGGGGGCACGGGTTTTGGCATACGAAGGAGCACGAGGGCGCCACAACCTGCCAAAATAGACATTAGGGCACCGGTGAAGAAAACGGGGGACCAGCCGCTGAGCTGTGCTACCAGTGCCGCAACGAAACTGCCGATGATGCCCCCCACTCCTTTTGCACTGTACATAAAACCGTAGTTAGTAGCGGCGTATTTTGTTCCAAAAATATCGGCATTTACCGCAGGGAATAATGCATAAAGTTCACCCCATGTAAACATTATCATGGCAAACAGAAATACAAACATAAAAGGATTTTTACCTAAGTAAGGTACTAAAGCCATTGCAAGGCCGTTTAAAGTAAAGGCAAGAAACATAGTCTGATATCGTCCTAATTTGTCGGAAACGATTCCCCAGAAAATCCTTCCTGCTCCGTTGGCTATGGTGTTGATGGTAGCCGCCAGCACTATTATATTAGCCGGGATTCCCGCATCCTGTCCGAAGGGCTTGGTTTGAGCGGTTACCACCATACCGCCGGTTACTATAAAGAGGAACATTATATAAATTAACCAGAAATGCAGAGTTTTGAACATTTCCACAGTAGTGAACTGATGCTGCTGGGTGCCGGCGGATTTACCTGCGCCCGAATCTTTTTTCGAAGGAACCCTCATTAATTGGGCCGCTACTATTATTAAAATGCTTTGAGAGATGCCCGTTGAGACAAAAGCCATTTTATAACCTTGATTTTTTAAAGCTGAGGCAATGAAGGGAATAAAAAGGGCTGCTCCTGAACCGAAGGCTGCGGATACCAGTCCTGAAGCGAGTCCGCGGCGGGAAGGTTCAAACCAGCGCACACCGGCAGCTACGGCACCGCTGTATATAAACGCAGCACCGATACCGGCCAAACTGTAAGCGATGTATAGGCCGTTTAAGGTTTTTACAAGACCCATTGCAGTCCAGCCGATCCCAACCATAAATGAGGCAATGGTAAGAAGCAGTCGAGGGCTATATTGATCTATAAAAAAGCCTGCAATGGGTTGCCCCCAGCTTTCCAGCGCAATAAAGAGGGAGAACGCAAGCTGTACGGCTGCTCGAGAGGCATTGAATCCTTTTTGAAGTTCTGGTACAAATAGTGTCCATGCGTATTGAAGGTTTGCGATCATTATCATGCCCGTCATTGCTAATATTAATTGGGTCCATTTATTGTAAATTATCGAACCGTTAGTAGATTTTTCCGGGGTATCCGGTGTAAGGGATATCATGTTAACCCCTCCTTATTACTTTAACTTATTAATTTAAAAAATATGAAAAATCAGAAAATAAAATACAGAAAAATACTTATTTTGTTTATAAAACTGGACAAGTGAAACCTGCCCCAGGCTTAAAGCCTGGGGCAGAGGTTTTGATTGTTATTATTATAGAGTTACTACCGGTACGGTGATACCCACTTCGGCACAGCGGGCATCTACAAAGGCCTGCATTTTTTCAATATGTTCAGGTTTCAGATGTTTGAACCTGCCTTGCAGGCGCATGTATTCACTGACGGGTTTTCTCTTTTCAATTTTTACCGATAGCTTATATTCTCCATTTTCGTATTCATAAAGCTGGAACATTCCCGTTTCCACGGCCAATTTAGCCATTTCGACGGTTTTGTTGGCGGGGAACTGCCAGCCTTTGGGACACGGTGCATGGATGTGAAGGTAAGCAGGGCCTTTTTGGTTAAGACCTTTGCGTACCTTGTTCATAAGGTCTACGGGCCAGCCTATTGAAGCGGTTGCGACGTATTTTAATTCGGGGTGGCCGTGAGCAACTACTTTTGGATTGTCTTTCGGGAATAATTTTTTTCCTTCAGGCACTACGGGTCCCGGTGGTGTAAAGGTGGTGGCTGCACCGTAAGGTGTGCTGGGAGATGTTTGTATACCGGTGTTGGCGTAAGATTCGTTGTCGTAGCAGATGAATAACACATCGTGACCTCTATAGAGCATTCCGGATAAAGCCTGCAGGCCTATATCGACAGCGCCGCCGTCTCCGGCCATGACTATGATATTCGGGAATTCGGCATCGGCCTTTTTTTTGCGAATTAACGCTTTATATGCTGCTTCAATGCCGGAAGCTACAGCACCGCCGTTGGTAATCTGGGCGTGAATCCAGGGTACCTTCCAGGGACCGCACCCGTAACTGGTATTGGCTACATACATGCAACCGGTAGGACCTACAAAAATTGTATTGGGCCCGGCAGCTTTTGCTACTAAACGGTAACACAGGGCGGGACCGCATCCTGCACAGGTCCTGTGACCGGGAACATAATATTCTTCTTCAGGGGCTTTACGCAAGGATGTAATTGTTTCCAGCATTTTTCTCCCTCCTTCCAGACACTTTTATAACTCAAAGGGCAACCAGTAGGCGGTTTTTTCCACTTTACCGGTTTTGGAGATTTCTTTGATTTTTTGGAACATCCTGTAGAACTCATCATGGGTAACCACTTCACCGCCCAGTCCTGCGACGAAGCCTACGGTTTTTACCTTATCGCCCAGGTCATAAAGTGCGGCACGCACTTCGGAAAGCAGCACGCCGCCTCCGCAGGAAATACCGAAGTTGGTAGAGTTGTCAAGGACGCCTACAGCTTTGAAGCGAGACAAACGCTCTTTCACCTGTTCGGTGGGGAAGGGACGGAAGGTGCGCAGGCGAACTGCCCCGACTTTTTCTCCAAGATTGCGTAATCTTCTCACTACGGCCTTTGCAGTTTCCATGTGGGCACCCTGCCCGAAGATTACTACTTCAGCGTCATCGGTATAATATTCTTCCATGTAGGGATCGTAACGGCGCCCGAAAATTCGTGCAAAATCATCACAGGCTTCTTCCAGAACTTTAAACACGTTCTTTATTACCTGATAGCGCTGATACTGCAGAGGCGGACCCATAGCCGGTTCGATTTGTGGGCCAATTATTTGAGGCTTTCTGGGATCAAGAATGTGGTGGTTCTTATAGGGTGGCAGGAATTCTTTTACCTGCTCTTTTTCCGGTATATCCACTGGACCCAGAATATGACTTACAAAATAACCATCCATGCAGGAGAATTGAGGCAGCAATACCCTGGGATCTTCTCCCACACGGTAGAAAATGAGGGTATTGTCCAGGGCCTCCTGGGGTGTGGAAGCCCATCCCTGAATCCATCCCTGGTCTCTACAGCATTCGGCGTCGGTGTGCTCCGAACCGAAATCTCCAGGCGGGTCTAAGGTACGGTCTGCAATTGCCATCTGTACCGGCAAGCGTTCACCGGAGATGGGGGAGTAGACTTCAAAGGCGTAAGTAACGCCTACCCCGGAACTACCGGTAAATACGCGAGCCCCAGCTGCGGAAGCTCCGTATACTACACTCAGCTGAGCGTGCTCGCCTTCCCCGTGTACGAATTCGGCATCCAATTCACCATCGGCAACCATACGGGCAAGTTCGGACATAATCCCCGTATAAGGACGGATGGGATAGGAGCAGATGACATCCACATCCGCTAAGCGAACTCCATTGGCCACCGCTACGCATCCGGAAATATTTTTTACTTTACCCATTTTTTCACCTCCTGAAACTACTAATCCTCAAAATCTAATTCTGGCACCTGGGTAATGGCCCCGGTCGGGCATACCGCTGCACATAAACCGCATCCTTTGCAGTACTTCAGATTGAAGAGAGGTCCATCTTCACCTTTTTTAATGCAGGAGTCCGGGCAATAGATCCAGCAGGTCCAGCACTGGGTACAGGTGTCTGTATTTAAAACGGGTCTTTTCATACGCCAATTTCCGGTAATCATACCTTCGTTTTCTTCCTGAGGAGAAGGAACGGTTCCGGCAAAGGGCATCTGCTTTAAAAGTTCCTTGGCTTCTAATTTTGTCTCTTCTATGGCGGGTTTAGGAGGCAATGTCTTAACCTGAACTTCCTCGTATCCGCGACGCATTGCAGCAGGGTTTTTAACCACCTTAGCTAAATTTTCTACATCTACGATACCCGTGACTTTAGCAACAGCCCCAACTATAGGTGCGGCAATGCCCGCGCCAATACCCGTGGCATCGGTAGCACCTTCAGCACCGGAAAGGGTGATTACGGCTTCAGCCATGCTGCTGGCGTCTACCGTCGCGATCTGAGCCAAATTACCGGTGTCTCCTAAGAACTTTAATATGGTGTCTATGCTGCGGCGAGTATTTACTATTAATGTGCTCCCGGGTTTGATGCCTTTGAGTATTGGTACACCTTTGACCAGTGTCTCTTCCAGCACCACCACTATATCGGGGCTTTCGTTTTCATACACATACCTGCTGGCAATTGGATCACTGCTTATGCGCGCATAGGCGCGTACAGGTACATTGATTCGGTCCGGCAGGTCTACGTAATTTTCCCAGGCTTGAACGTATTTTCCTTCTTTTGCTGCTGCTTCGGTGAGGGCTACTACTACGTCCCTGGCGTCTTTATTCATAATGACGCCCCGGGACCATACGGTAATTTGTTTTAAATTGGGTTCTTTAAAAAGATCGGCAGAAGACATTGACATTCCTCCTCTCTTAGATTTTTTATTTAAAATATTGAAAAAAATGTTCACCTCCCTTAAAAGTTTTAATTATATGAAAACTTAATTTTCTTATGTGGCATACGGTATACCAATTACCTGCATTAAAAATAAGTTTTTTTGTCCTTTCCTTCTTCTACAATAAAGTTATGATGCAAATTTTGAATTTATGACATGTAGTTTAAAAATTAATTTTCATTTTTTCTTTTTTAATTCATCTATGGCATTTATAAGGTGCTTCTGCCTGATTAATCCTGCCTCCTGTGATATAGGGCGATTTGAAACAAACTCTAAAGCCGCTGCAAAAGCTGCCCTGCGGCAAACCGCTTCAATTTCTGCTCCTGTAAAACCTTCGGACTTTAGAGATAATTCTTCCAGGTTTAAGTCATCTGCAAGAGGACGGGAACGCAGATGAATTTCAAAGATCGCCCGCCTGTCGAGCCTATCGGGATAAGGGAATTCTATAACTTCGTCGAATCTACCCGGCCTTAAAAGTGCTTTGTCAATAAGGTCGATTCGATTTGTAGCTCCAATTACAATTACCTGATGAATCTCTTCGAGAGCATCAAACTCTAACAGGAACTGGGAAACTAAATGCCCGTTTGTTTCTTCACCCCCGCGTCTCACCGGGACGAGGGCGTCCAATTCGTCGAAAAATAATATACAGGGAGAAACCTGCCGGGCTTTTCGGAAAACCTCATGGAGCATTTTTTCAGCTTGCCCTTTCCATCGGGAAAATAATAGAGAAGTGTTTACGGGAATAAAGTTAATCCTGCTTTCCCTGGCTAAAGCCCTTACAGTAAGGGTTTTTCCAGTGCCGGGAGGCCCAAAAAGCAAAATGCCTTTTGGAGGATTAAGGTGAAATTTTTCAATGAGTTCTGGGAGGGTCAATGGCCACTGAACCAATGACTTTAACCGTTCCTTTATAGGGTTTAAGCCTCCGATATCCTCCCATCCTACGGAAGGAAGCTCTACGGCAAATTCCCGCGTTGCGGAGGGGTCTACTTCCTCAAGAGCGTTCAGAAAATCGTTCATGGTCACTTTTAATTCGGTTATATCCAGGGGAGCCGAATCGGAAGGTAATTTTTCCAGCACTCTCTGAAGTGCATGCATTCCTGCTTCCCGGCACAGGGCTGCAAGATCGGCACCCACAAAACCGTGAGTTACAGCGGCTAAGCGATCCAAGGAAACATCTTCCGAAAGGGCCATACCGCGAGTATGGATTTCTAAAATTTCCCGGCGGCCGCGCTGATCGGGTACATCTATGAGAATTTCTCTATCGAACCTTCCCGGACGGCGCAGGGCCGGGTCTATTAAATCCGGCACATTGGTAGCTGCAAGAACTATGACATTACCCCTTGCCTCCAAGCCGTCCATCAATGCCAGTAACTGAGCCACCACCCTTTTTTCCACATCTCCATGCACTTCGGTACGCCGGGGGGCTATAGCATCGATTTCGTCTAAGAATATTATGGTGGGGGCCTTTTTTTTAGCTTCCTCAAATACCTGCCTGAGCTTTGCTTCGCTTTCACCGTAGTATTTGTTCATTATTTCCTGACCGTTAACCAGTATAAAGTGAGCTTCCGTTTCTGCAGCGATGGCTCGAGCAATAAGGGTTTTTCCGGTACCCGGCGGACCGTATAAGAGTATACCCTTTGGAGGCTCTATTCCCAGCTCGTGAAAAATGTGAGGGTATTTTAACGGGAGTTCCACAATTTCTCGAATTTTTTTAATCTCTTTTTCCAATCCGCCGATATCCTCATAGGTGATATTTTCCCTGCGGCTCTGGGAACTTTCGGTTCCTTTTATTCGCACGATGGTTTCACGGGTTATTATTACTGCTCCTCTTGGAGAGGTACCTTCTATGGTAAACGCTTCATCTGTTCCGCTGAACTGGGGTATGGACACCTGATCCCCTGCGATGACTGCCCTGCCCATAAGAAATTTTTTTATAACCTGAACTTCCTTATCTGCCCCCTGCCACCCGGTTAAAACCGGAGAAAGAACGATGACTTTGGCTTCCAGGGCTTCGCATGGAGCTAATTCCACCAGGTCCCCAATTCCTGCCCCGGAATTCAACCTTATTACACCATCCATCTGAATGCAGCCGGGAAGACAGCTTTCGGGAAAGCCGGGGACTACCCTTGCTACTGTAGTGCGCTTTCCTGTAATTGCCACTACATCATTTGGCTTTAGTCCTAAGGCAGACATTGCATCGGCAGGTATTCTGACCATACCCTTTCTTGCATCCTGAATTTCCGCCTCTATTACCTTAAGCCTGAAATTTTCAGTTAATGTCAAATTTTACTCACCCCCTGATTTTTTTTGAGGAAATAAGCCTCCCGGGATTTCTCAATATGTTTCCGGGCAATTTCTTCTGCAAGCACGGAATCGCCTTTGGCTATGGCTTTTACAAGATTTTTATGTTCTTCGGTAGCTACCTGCATACGCCCCGGGACGCTGTATCCTATTTTTGTAAAGGCGGCAATGTAGTCCACCAGAAGGTTTATCATTTGATAAAGCCGTGGGCATTCTGCTGCTTCGTAAATGATATTATTGAATTCTAAGTGAAGGACCTGTAAAGTCTTTTCATCCTTTTGCTCTAAGGCTTTTTCCATTTCTGTGATAATTTCGTTAAGCCTGTTTAGTTTTTTAGGACTTATTCTTTCTGCTGCAAGCCTCGCCGCCAGCCCTTCTAAAACCGCCCGAATAGCATAGATATCCTGGATATCCCGCTCGGAGATATTAGATACAATTACGCCCTTTCTGGGGATATGGCGGACAAGTCCTTCCTGCTCGAGTTTGCGAATGGCTTCCCTGACGGGTGTACGGCTCACACCCAGCTGCCGGGCAATATCCCGCTCCACAAGTTTAAGACCCTGCGGCAATTTGGCGTTTAAAATGTTTTCTCTTAAGATTCTATAAACTTCTCTGCTGATAGGTGGGTATTCCTGAAGCTCTATGGGGTCTAATAGATTTTCCATTTTTTCACCCCTTTTCTCAGCTTTTCAAAAGTTGCAGGTTGTCTTACAAACCCAGTACAATTTATACTGAATATAAGACTCTGATATTCCAGGAAATAATCAAATAAAAATGGAATAATATTACATCGTTATGCAGGAGGATTTTATAAGAGCAATGTCGAAAAAAATTAAAATAATAAATGTGGAAAGGAGAATTTTTGCTGAAATTAAAAAATATTTATCGAATTTTGGTCTTTTTTGTGATATTTATAGCTTTATTATCGTACTCGATATCGTCGATGGCCGGGGATGAAAAGGGAAATTTATATATCTCAAGAGGAGAATTTGCCAAAATACTTGTTCAGGCGGCTTTTCCCGAAGCAAACTCTATAAACGGGGGAAATATTATTTTCAGGGATTTAGAGATGAATTCGATAAATGCTCCTTTCATTTTATTCCTTTACCAGAAGGGAATTATAAAGGGGTACCCCGATGGCACGGTAAAACCTGAAAAACTCATTACATACCCTGAGACCCTTGCTCTGATTTTAAGAACGCTGGGGATAAGGGATTTGGAGGGGAAAAATGTAAATTGGGAAAAATCCTGTGTGGAATTGTCGGTAAAAGAAGGCTTAATAAAAAGCGGGACGTATAATAGCGAAAGAAAAATATTAAGCCGAAAGGATGGGGAAGAATTAGTAAAAAATATTTTCTTGCAAAACGGTAATGCAAAAACCACGGTAATGGAAGTATTGAAAAAGAAAAACGCCCTGGAAAATTATAAAAGAAGAGATGTAATGGATTTGGTCTATATAAAAGGAAGGGAAGAGTTTTCTCTTGAAAATGAGGTACATACAACCCTGATAAATAATGTTTTTCACCAGAAAATGATGACAAGGGCTAAAAACGGCAATGATGGCATCAATGGTACGGAGATATATATTGATGAAAATTACAATTATATTAATCTAAGCAATACGGCGAATAAGGAAAGTAATAAATGGATCAGGGTCAAAACAAGTTTAAATGATTTTAATATTCCTGTTTTCATTGAATATTTCAATTTTCAGGAGGGCTTTTTTATTTTAGAAGACTGGCCTTACGAAGGTGTTTCAAGGATTAAATATTACCTGCCTTCTTTTGACAATAAGAATGGGATAAAGGATTTAGAAAAAATCGGCATACTGCCTTCCTCTATTTTACAGTCCCAAAAGGATTATACCGTTGAAAAAATAAAAGGGGAACTTTTTATAGATGAAAATAGGAACCTTTTAAAGGAGATTTTCGAAATAAAGATAATTATAAATTCTACCGATAGTATTACATTAAATGGATTTAATGAATATTTTAATACAGGGGAAGAGGAGCAAATAATTATTCCTGATGAAGCTAAAAATGCTCCTTATATAGATATGAATTAGCTAATATTCTTGGGGCTGAAAGGGGATAAAATATGAAAAAAACCATAGGGAAATTTAAGTACATATTGACAACTCTTATAATATTAATTTTTTGCTTTTTTACCTATACCCCGTCCTATGCAGCTACCGCCAGCGTGAAATTGGATGGGAGCCTTTTGAAATTTGATGTAAATCCAATTTTAAAAAATAACAGGGTTTTCGTCCCTTTCAGGGCAATAAGTGAAAAAGTGGGGGTAACCGTGAACTGGGATAATAGGGAAAGAAAGGTTACAGCTTTTAACAACGATGTTACGGTGGAGTTGAAGCTAAACAGTAAGGTTGCTTTAGTGAACAATAAAACCTACAATATGGATGTGTCTCCAATACTGTATCAGGGGAGGGTGCTTGTCCCGTTGAGATTTTTTTCCGAAGCCTTTGGCGCTACTGTGAACTGGGATGAAAAAAGCAGAACGGTTAATATAATTTCAAAGCAGAAGGTTTTAAAACACATCCTGGGGTATTATTACTCGTATTCATTTCAGGATTTTTTAAACAACGCTGACAAATTAACCTCCATAGCTGTAAAATGGTACACCTTGGATGACAACGCCAAGTTGACCAATTACGATAACAAAAGGTTTATAATGACTCCCCAGGACTATCAGGAAGTATTCCGAATAGCAAAAGAGAAAGGGATATACGTTTACGCCCTCGTCTTTGAGAGTGACAGGCAAAAACTTTCCCAAGCCCTTGCCACAGCGGAAAAAAGAAAGGAAATTGTCCAAAGCATAGTGTATGAAGTTCAAAAAGAAGGATATGATGGGGTAAATTTAGACTTTGAATACTTAAGTCCCTCCGACAAGGATAATTTCAATGAGTTTGTTAAATCCCTTTATAATGCTTTGAAAGAAAAGAATAAATCTTTAAATCTCTCATTACCCGTGAAGACTGAGGAAAGGGACTGGTGGCCCGGCTACGATTACGAGACTCTCGGTAAATATTCCGATTTTGTTGTGCTCATGGCTTACGATAAAAACCCAGCAAATCCGGAACCTCAGGCAGGAGTGGACTGGGTAGAGCAAATACTCGATTACACATTAAAAAGAATCCCCGCAGAAAAGGTGGTTCTGGGTATAGGTTATTACGGATACGCCTGGGCTAATGGAAAAAAATACACGGTGCTGCCTTCCAGGATGGGATTAAATTACACCGGTATCCTTTATGCCGATGAGCTACAGTCGAAATACGGGCTGAAGTTTAGTATTGATGAAAAAACTTTAATGGCTTATGGAAAATTTACCGATGAAAACAATGTAACCTATCAAATATGGATGGAAAGCGACGTGGCGGTAAAGAACAAAGTAATAAGTGCGGTGTCCAGAGGGCTAAAGGGAATTGCGGTTTGGAGGCTGGGTTATACAACAAATGGTTTCTGGGATGCGGTTGGGGAGAAAATGGTGCCGTTGAAAAAGTAAATTTATCCCGCTTTTGGCGGGATTTTTTTTATATAAAAAAATGCCTTTTTGTGATATTATTTACTTTAAGGGTGATCTTATATGGTTATTGCTCTTATAGGGAAAAGTGGAACTGGAAAAAGTTATAAAGCCCTGATGATTGCAGCTTTAAATAACGCGGAAATAATCATCGATGACGGTCTTGTTATATACAATAACAGCGTTGTAGCGGGAACCTCGGCAAAAAAAGAGAAAACCAGGATTGCGGCGATAAAAAGGGCGCTGTTTAAAGATCCTGCCCATGCCAAAGAGGCAAGGGAAAAATTGCGGGAAATAAGCCCGGGTAAAAATATTCTGGTTATTGGCACTTCCGAGAATATGGTCAAGGAAATTTGCAGGACTCTTTCGCTGGACTTTCCCGATAAAACCCTTTACATTGAGGAAATATCTTCGGATAAGGAAATTGAAACAGCAAGGTTTTTAAGGAGCAAGGAGGGAAAACACGCTATTCCCGCTCCCACTCTTGAGGTGAAAAAGTATTTTTCCGGATATCTCTTAGATCCGATGAAGATATTTTTTAGAAGGGGAAAGGTAGAATTTGAAAAGGAAAGTACGGTGGTCAGGCCTACTTACAGCTACCTCGGAAAGTATACCATCTCCAATGTGGCGGTGGAGCAGTTAGCGCTTTTTACAGCTAATAGCATCAGCGGTGTCGCAAAAGGTGGAAGGGCTATTCTGGAAAATTATGAAAGCGGCATTGTGATAAATTTGGAACTAAATTTAGAATACGGATATAAAATTGATGAGCTGCTTTCAAAGGTTCAAGAAGAGGTAAAAAAAATAGTGGAATACTGCACCGCTTTAAATGTGTTAAAGGTGAATGTAACGGCTAAAAAACTAATTATATAAATATTATTACTTCAATAGAAGGAATCTTCCATTTGTGTGTAGAATATTTTTTTGTATTTTGTATATAGTATGTATTTTTCAAAGTATATATTTTATTTACGAAAGGGTGAAAAGAATGAAATGCCATAACTGTGAAGAACAGGGCCTGGAAAAAAGATTTAAGGATGACGAAGTGGACCTTTCGGTTTTAAAAGAGGCATTGAAGGATTACAGAGATTCCAGAAACAATTTAATTACAGCCCTTCAAATAGCCCAGGAAATTTACGGGTATTTACCCAGGAAGGCCTTATACTTCATTGCCGAAGAGATGAAGGTAAAGCCGGCAAAGGTTTTCGGGGTTGCTACTTTTTACACCCAGTTTCGTTTAAAGCCTATCGGTAAGCATTTAATTTTACTGTGCCAGGGTACCGCCTGCCATGTAAATGGTTCGGAATTTATTTTGAACGCTCTTTGCGATGAATTAAAGATTGAAGAGGGAGAAACCACCGAAGATGGATTGTTTACTCTTCAAAATGTAGCTTGCCTGGGGTGTTGCAGTTTGGCCCCCGTCATGATGATAGATGGAGAGGCCTATGGCAAGCTGACACCGGACAAAGCCAGGGAAATTATACGGGAAATTTACAGTAAAGAAAAGGTTTGAAAAATTTGGAGGTGTGCAGGGTGAAGGTATTGGTAGGCCTTGGAAGCTGCGGAATAGCAGCCGGGGGGAATAAGGTTTTACAGGTGCTGGAAGAGGAAGTAAAAAATTCGGGGATTGATCTTGAGATAAAAAAAGTCGGTTGCATAGGTCTTTGTTATTTGGAACCCATAGTAGAAGTTATTGACGAGGAAGGTAAAAAGACCACCTATGTCAGGGTTACTCCCGAAGTTATGAAGGGCATTTTCAAAGAACACATTTTAAACAATAAGGTAGTAGAAAATAATGTGATATCCGGAGAGGATATCGTATACCTGACGGGTCAAAAAAGAATAGCTTTGAGAAACTGCGGAATTATCAATCCCGAATCTATCGATGAGTATATAGAAAGCGGCGGTTATAAAGCCTTAGAAAAGGTTCTGAAAGACATGAACCCCGAAAGGGTAATAGAAGAAATGAAAATTTCCGGTCTAAGGGGCAGGGGAGGGGCCGGTTTCCCCACATGGTTTAAGTGGAATGCTGCAAGGCAGGCACCGGGATCTCCCAAATATATTGTCTGCAATGCGGATGAAGGAGACCCGGGCGCTTTTATGGATAGGAGCATTCTGGAGGGCGATCCCCATTCGGTTATAGAAGGTATGGCCATTGCCGGTTATGCCATCGGAGCGGAACAGGGCTATATTTACGTAAGGGCCGAATATCCTTTAGCTATCAAAAGACTCCAGATAGCTTTAAAACAGGCAAAGGAAAAGGGGTTTCTCGGGAAAAACCTTTTCGGAACGGATTTTTCTTTTGAAATAAAGATTAAAGCAGGAGCCGGTGCTTTTGTCTGCGGGGAAGAAACCGCGCTTATTGCTTCCTTGGAAGGGGAAAGGGGTATGCCGCGATTAAAGCCGCCTTTCCCGGCTCAGAAGGGTTATCTGGGTAAACCAACGAACATTAATAACGTGGAAACCTTTGCTAATGTGCCCTGGATAATACTCAACGGTGGAAGCGCCTTTGCAAAAATTGGGACGGAAAAAAGTAAAGGGACGAAGGTATTTGCTCTCGCCGGTAAAATTAAAAAGGGCGGACTGGTTGAGGTCCCCATGGGAATTTCCCTCAGGGAAGTTATATTTAACATAGGAGGCGGCATAAAAGGAGACAGGAAGATAAAGGCTGTTCAGCTGGGTGGCCCGTCCGGAGGATGTATACCCGAGGCTTTGCTGGATACCCCGGTGGATTACGAATCCATTGTAAAAACGGGTGCCATCATGGGATCGGGTGGTATGATTGTTATGGATGAAACCACCTGCATGGTGGATATGGCAAGATATTTCCTTGCTTTTACGCAGAAGGAGTCCTGCGGAAAATGCACCCACTGCCGAATCGGAACAAAGCGAATGCTGGAAATCCTTGAAAGAATTACTAATGGTAACGGAAAAGAGGGAGATATTGAGAAGCTCGAGGAATTAGCCCTTAACGTTAAAGAAGGTTCCCTTTGCGGTTTAGGCCAAACGGCTCCCAATCCGGTGCTTACTACCCTGAAGTATTTCAGGGACGAATATGAAGCTCACATTTACGATAAAAAATGCCCTGCTAAGCAGTGTAAAGCTCTTATAAGTTTCATTGTAGATGAAGAGAAGTGTAAGTTCTGCGGGTTGTGCGCCCGTAAATGCCCTGCAAATGCCATCGAGGGAGAAAAGGGGAAGCCTTATAAAATTATCCCCGAAAAATGTGTAAAATGCGGCACATGCATTCAGGTCTGCCGTTTCAACGCAATTAGAGTAGAATAGGTTTGGAGGGGGAAAAATGGAAGAAATCAGGCTTAATATAAATGGACGGGAAGTGAAGGGTCGTAAAGGTCAAACCATCGTTGAGGTGGCACGGGAAAACGGCATTGAAATTCCTACCATGTGCTACGATAAAAGGGTAAAAATTTACGGCTCCTGCGGAGTATGCCTTGTGGAAGTGGAAGGAGCCCCGAAGCTTTTAAGGGGTTGCGCTACAGAAATTTCCGAAGGCATGATAGTCAGGACGAATACCGAGAGGGTAAGAAAGGCGAGGAAAATAGCCTTTGAACTTCTGCTGTCAAACCATATAGGAGATTGCCGGCCACCATGCCAGCAGGCATGTCCTGCCCGCACGGATTGCCAGGGTTATGTAGGGTTAATTGCCAACGGCCAATACGAGGAAGCGGTTAAACTCATAAAAGAACAGCTGCCGCTGCCTGCCAGTATCGGAAGGGTTTGTCCTCATCCCTGCGAGGATGCTTGTCGCAGGCAGCTTCTCGAAGAACCCGTTGCTATCGCATGGTTGAAACGGTTTGTGGCGGATGTAGACCTATCCTTGGATAGCCCTTACATGCCGGAGATTGATCCACCTACCGGTAAGAAGGTAGCGATAGTGGGTGGAGGTCCGGCGGGACTGAGTGCCGCATATTACCTTGCAAAGGCCGGTCATAAGGTCGTTATATATGAAGCAATGGAAAAACTGGGCGGAATGTTGAGATACGGCATACCCCAGTACAGGCTTCCAAAAGAAGTGCTGGATAAAGAGATAGAACTCATTTCCCGAATGGGAGTTGAGTTTGTTACAAACTGCAGGATAGGAAAGGATGTTTCGCTGGATTATTTAAGGAAAAATTTTGATGCCGTATTTGTAGCAATTGGAGCATGGAAAAGCTCCAAACTGGGCTGCCCGGGGGAAGAGCTGGAAGGTGTGCTCGGCGGTATAGAATTTTTAAGGGCTGTAACAAAGGGCGAGCCTATTGAAATTGGTAATAGAGTAGCCGTTGTAGGTGGCGGTAATACCGCAATGGATGCAGCAAGAACCGCACTGCGTTTGGGAGCAAAAGAGGTCTATGTGCTGTACAGGCGAACAAAAGAGGAAATGCCCGCAAATGAAGTGGAAATTGTCGAAGCTGAAGAAGAAGGAGTAAAGTTTATATTCCTGGTAGCACCCAAGGAAATAATCGGAGAAAACGGTAAGGTTACTGCAATAAAACTTCAAAAAATGAGGCTTGGAGAACCGGATGCCTCGGGCAGGAGAAAACCCGAACCGATTCCCGGAGAAGAAATGATTCTGGAAGTGGAGACGATAGTTGCTGCCATAGGTCAGGAGGTAAATGCCGAAGGCTTTGAAGGACTTTCTGTAACCCGCAGGAAAACCATAAGTGCCGATGAAAAAACTTTTGCTACCAATTTACCGGGTGTATTCGCCGGCGGAGATGCCATTAACGAAGGCCCGGGCATTGCAATTGAAGCAATAGCCGATGGTAAAAATGCAGCGGAGGTTATAAAAACTTATCTGGAAGGCCAAATTATACCCATCAAAGAAAGCTATATAGTAAAAAGGGAAGGCTTGACCAGGGAAAATTTTGCCGATAGGGAAATAGAAAACCGGGTGCATATGCCCCATTTATCACCCGAAGAAAGAAAAGGAAACTTCCTGGAAATAGTGAAAGGCTTTACTGAGGAAGAAGCACAGAAAGAGGCAATGCGGTGTTTGGAATGCGGGTGCAAGGATTACTTTGAATGTAAATTAATAAAATATGCCAATGAGTACGAGGTAAATCCCGAAAGGTTTAGCGGTGAGGCCAAAAAATACAACTATAAAGACGAGCATCCCTTTATAATCAGGGACCCTCAAAAATGTATACTTTGCGGCTTATGTGTAAGGGTTTGCGAAGAGGTAATGGGCGTTACTGCCCTGGGGTTTGTAAACAGAGGATTTGAAACGGTAATAAAACCCGAATTTGAACTACCCTTAAAGGATACCTCCTGCATTTCCTGCGGTCAATGCGTGGCCGTTTGCCCGACGGGAGCACTTCAGGAGAGATTTTTCGTTAAAAAACCGGTGCCAGTAAAGACTGAAAAGAAGGAAGCGGTATGTTCTTTCTGCGGTGTGGGATGCGGCACTTTGCTTGATATGTCAGGAGAAAAGGTGTTGAGGGTCCTACCCGATAAGGAAAGCAAGGTGGATGAAGGGCATCTTTGCGTTAAAGGGCGTTTTGGCTTTGACGCATTGTTAAAGCAAGAATTAATTAAAACCCCGATGGTCAGGCTAAAGGATGGAATTAAAGAAATAAGCATTGATGACGCCGTAAATTTTGTAAACAGAAAAATTCAAGGCATAAAAGCCCGATATGGTGAAGACAGCATTGCAATTTTTGCATCACCCAGGATGACCAATGAAGAATTGTATTTAATAAAAGAACTGGCTCAAACAATTAAAACTCCTTATGTGGATTCTTTTGGAAATCCTCCCGGGGGAATTAAAGAAGTTCTCGGTTTTGATGGTTCGACAGTAACCCTGGAAGAGGTTGCCGTAGCGGATGTAATACTTTTAACCGGGTGTCATTTAATGGAAGATTATGCCGTTGCGGGGGTTAAGGTAAGGAAGGCGCTGGGTCGTGGCGGAAAACTAATTGTGGTAAACGAAGAAAGGACAATAGCCGATGATTGGGCTGAACTTGTAGTAAGACCGCAAAACAACACCGAATTTATCAAAGCGGTGATTAAAGGCTTATTAGAAGAAGGAGTGAATCCCGGTATTTCCTCCCTTGAAGGTTTTGAGGAATTGAAAAAATCCGTGGAAGATGCTCCCATCACCGATGAGGTAAAAGAAGTTGTCAAACTCTTTGGGAAGGCAAAAAATGCCGTAGTTATTTTTGATCACGACAGATTAACCAGAGAAGCTGAAAAACTTCTCGCTCAGTTAGCGGTAATTTCCGGACATTTGGGTAGACCCAGGAACGGATTGTTGATGTTGAGGAGCAAAAACAATTCTCAGGGAATCTCCGATCTGGGATTGAATTTGGATAAGGAATTCATATTGAAATTAATAGAAGATGATAAAATAAAAGCCGCGCTTATTTTTGGGGAAGATCCGGTAGCTGAAGATGGTTCATTGAAAGATATTTTTGGAAGACTTGAATTTTTAATGGTGCAGGACTCAACCCTTACGGAAACTGCGAAACTTGCAGAAGTCGTGGTGCCGGCCCAATCGATTCTTTCCAAAAAAGGAACCTTCACCAGTTTTGAGGGCAGGATTCAATGGTACGAAGGACCGAATAAGGTGGAAAATATTGAGGACTGGAAATTCATACTGAAGCTTGCTAATTCTTTGGGTTACAGTAAAAACTTCTCTAAGGTAGAGGATATAGATTTTGAAATTTCATATCAGGTGCCGGTTTATAAGGATATTAGGCTTGCAGCTTTGGGAAAGGGCGGAGTGATGAAAAAAGCTGGGATTGACGGTATAAGGCTTTCGGCAGCTCAAAATGCACAAATGTTTAAAGAAAGGAAATTAACCGATGCCCTTGAGAGAAAATTTATTAACAAATTAATTGAAACCGGAATTCTCAAATAGTATAATTTTGTAAAAAAAGAGCCCGTATTTTTACAAAAAAATACGGGCTCTCCTTGTTAATTTTTTGTAAAAAAAGAGGAATTCTTCAAAAGCCGTTGAATATTAATATGTTATGAAATTAAGCTGGGAAAGGGATGTTACTATGAAGGTCGGGGTACCAAGGACACTCTTTTATTATGCTTATTCGCCGTTTATTTGTAGTTTCTTCGAAGAACTCGGCGTGGAAGTGGTGGTCTCCGAGCTGACTTCAAAAAAAATAATAGATGAAGGAGTTGAGGATGCGGTTTCCGATGCATGCGTTCCAATTAAACTTTTCCACGGTCATGTGAAGAATTTGTTAAATAAAGTCGATTTCGTTCTGGTCCCCAGACTCGTCAGTGTAAACGATGAGTCGACTTTTTGTCCAAAATTTTTAGGGCTGCCCGATATGCTGGAAAGTTCCATACCTGGCTTTGATAACATGCTGGAAGTCAGGGTAAATACGAAAGGTAAAAGAAGTGAACTTTTCAAAACCTGCTTAAAAACTGCCGGTACTCTGGGAAGGGGTTTTTTTAAAACTTTAAAAGCTTTCAATAAGGCCTTAAAAAATTATGAAGAATACAAAAGGAAATTTCAGCAGGGAGCCATACCCTATCTTGGTGTGGAATCTCAGGACAAAAATAGCGACGTAAGCATCGGGGTGGTAGGTTATCCTTACATATTATACGATTCCTATCTCAGTCTTGATATAATAAAGAAATTAATTTTAATGGGATGCCATGTGGTAACTCCCGAAATGCTTTCAGAAGAAGAAAAAAGGCGGGAAGATTTGAAATTAAGAAAACTGCTTTTCTGGACTTTAAGCAACGGGGTATTAAGGGCTTCCTACAATTTTATAAGGGAAAAGAAGGTAGATGGAATTATACATGTGACAGCTTTCGGGTGCGGTCCTGACTTTATAGTGGATAAGCTTTTAGAATTTGAATGCAAGGAAAAAAATGTTCCTTTTCTTACCGTTACCTTAGACGAACACACCGGACAGGAGGGCGTAAATACCCGATTGGAAGCTTTCGTCGATATGATGAGAATTAAAAAGGCAAGAAAAGAGGCGGCAGTATCATGAGAAAGGTTTCTTTCCCTTTTGTGGGAACGGCGAATATTCCCTTTGAAAATCTTATGAAAGCCTTCGGCAATGATGTTATATTGCCTTCAAGGCCAACAAAAGAAACATTGAGCCTTGGGACAAAGTACGCGCCGGAATTTGCCTGTCTTCCCTTTAAAATAGTTCTGGGTACATACATCGAGGTTTTGGAAAAGGGGGCAAATACCCTTGTCTCCACCGGGGGCGTTGGACCATGCAGGGCCGGACTATATACCGCATTACAGGAAAAAATTTTAAAAAGCCTTGGATATGAATTTGAGATGATTACTCTGGAACCTCCAAGCCGTTATCTTAAAGATTTAATTCAAAATATAAAAAAATTAATAAATGTAAAATTGAGCTTTAAAGATTATATAAGAATAGCAAAATTTATCTGGAAAGAGCTCCAGTTACTCGATAAAGCCGAAAGGCTAAGCCATCGGGTCAGGCCTTTAGAGGTGAAAAAAGGGGAGGCTTCTCTTGCCTATAAAAAAGCCGTGGATCTGGTGAGAGAGGCAAAGGATTTGAAAGACCTTTTAGAAGTGGAAAGGGAGATTGAAAACCTTTTTGATAAAATTGATAAAAAAGATATTGACCCGATAAAAATTGGCATAGTGGGAGAAATTTACGTACTTCTTGAGCCTTCGGCGAATTTAGAGATAGAAGAAATGCTCGGAGATCTGGGAGTATATGCCGAAAGATCCATGTTTCTTGCGGGATACACCTTTTATAATGCAATTATGGATTTATTTAGAAGGCCCGGAGAAATGGATGTAAAAAAGGAGGCTATGCCCTATTTCAAAGAAATGTGTGGAGGGCATGGGAGGGAATCGGTAGGAAATGCGATTATTTTTGCAAAAAGGGGATTTGATGGAGTTATTCAACTTTCACCTTTCACATGTATTCCTGAAATAGTTGCAAAGAGCATCTTACCCAGGGTGTGCGAAAAATACAACATAGGTTTTTTGCCCGTTACTTTGGATGAACAAACCGGCAAGGAAGGGTTAAGAACCAGAATAGAAGCTTTTGTGGATCTACTATCGGCCAGGAGAAAGAAAAATTTCATAAAAGGAGATGCTAAAAATGGCGCATTATTTGGGTATTGATGTGGGCTCGGTTAGCACAAATATTGTAATAATTGATGACAATGGAGAGGTAAGGGAAGCCATATATCTCAGGACCCAGGGACAGCCTATAAAAGCTGTCCAGGAAGGACTCAGAATGCTTGCCAATAAGGAAGAGGAGTACTGTATTAAGGGTGTGGGTACTACGGGCAGCGGAAGGCAATTGGCAGCGGTAATAGTAGGTGCGGATGTGGTTAAAAACGAAATTACAGCCCATGCGGTGGCTGCCCAAAAGGAAGTTCCTGATGTACAAACGGTAATAGAAATTGGCGGACAGGATTCAAAAATTATAATTTTAAGGGATGGGGTTGTAACGGATTTCGCAATGAACACAGTATGTGCGGCGGGCACCGGATCCTTTTTGGACCAGCAAGCTAACAGGCTCGGAATACCTATAGAAGAATTTGGTAGTTTGGCGCTAAAATCTCAAAATCCTGTAAGGATTGCAGGAAGATGTGCCGTTTTTGCCGAATCGGATATGATACACAAACAACAATTAGGACATAAATTAGAGGATATTATAAGGGGTTTATGCCAGGCATTGGTTAGAAATTACTTAAACAATGTGGGAAAGGGGAAGGAAATACTGCCGAGGGTGGTATTTCAGGGAGGGGTAGCTGCGAATTGCGGTATGAAAGCTGCTTTTGAAGAAGCCCTTCAAATGGAGGTATACGTCCCAAAATACCATCACGTAATGGGTGCTATAGGTGCAGCCCTCCTGGCAAAGGATGCCGGACTAAAAAATACGAATTTCAGAGGGTTCAGAGCCAGTGAATTATTCTTTACAGCGGATAGTTTTGAGTGCAGAGGTTGTTCCAATCGCTGTGAAGTAGTAAACATCAAGATGGATGGTAAGATAATTGCCCGCTGGGGGGACAGATGCAATAAATGGAAGACAATGGAAAATAGCTTCTAAAAGCAATAGTGCCTGCTGATGGTTAACTATCGATACCCATGCTTTACGGTACCTTGCTAATCATCAGCAGGCATTTATATTTTTCCTCCTTGGGCTTTGAGTTATAAAAGTAAATTTTAGCAATTCTGTAGAAAGTCGACAGGAAAATTAAATACTAAAAAAAGGAAATAATAAAAAAAAGTCAAATACTAATAATAACCCCTTTTACATAAAATTTAGAGGTGATGATACCGGTGTATGAATTATTGGCCCAATTAGCAAAGTACCTGATTATTGGGCTTTTATATTACTTATTGTATAATTTTTTAAAGATAATGATTATGGATATAAGAGAATACGATCAGGAAGGACCGGGATATTTTTTACAAACCGAAGAGGGAAAAGAGATTCCTTTATTAAAGGTTACAACTATCGGCAGGGCTGTGGATTCCGATATTGTGATTGATGATCCTTATTTATCCAGCAAGCACGCTTTAATATACAAAAAAGGCAATTCGCTTTATATTCAGGATTTAAAAAGTACAAACGGCACTTTTTTGAACGGAGTAAAAATTAGAAAACCGGTGAAATTAAAAGAGAATGACGTGCTGGTCCTGGGCAGTAAAAAGTACATCTTAAAGAGGAGGGAGTTAAATGAGCCCTCAGATTGAAAATATTTATAATAAATCTGCTGCAGTATTTGCAATCACCGGTATAGTGAATTTTTTACTTCTGTCTTATTTCAATAAAACCCTGGGACTGGGGATTTTTTACAGTGCGTTAATTTTTTTAGCGGCTTTTTTCTTTTGCTATATTGTAAATTATAAATTTATTGAAAGTTCGGATACTTATTTATTTCTGATTCCAAGTCTTTTAGTAGAGCTGGGACTTACAATGCTTTGCAGGATAAATCCAGACCTGTTTAAAAGGCAGTTATTGTTTTATATAGCCGGGAGTTTTCTTTTTATTTTTTCTACATTGCTTACTAAATATTTTATTAAAAGAATAAAAAGCCCAATGTTATTTTTTATTCTAACTTTTATTTTTTTACTATTACCCGTATTGTTTGGTGTGGAAAGGGGTGGAGCCAGAAACTGGATTTTGATTAAAGGATATTTTTCTTTTCAACCTTCCGAAATAGCCAAATTATTTTTTGTATTTTACCTGGCTTCAAATCTAAAGGAGGGAAGGTTGGAAAAATTACATAGATTCATATTGGAAATATTTTCAATAATAGTATTATTGATTTTAACCAGGGATTTAGGAGGAGCAATGCTGTTTTACTTAACGGCTTTATTTATGATATTTATAGCCACATCCCGATATGATTACTTTTTATTGGGGGTCATAGTAATTATACTGCTGGGAGGAGCAAGCTTTTACCTTCTGCCTTATGTCAGAGCAAGGGTTCTTGCATGGCTGGATCCCTGGCAGGATGTTCCGGGAAGGGGTTACCAGATAGCCCAGTCCCTGTTTGCCATCGCTCAAGGAGGTTTTTTCGGCACGGGGCTGGGGTTGGGACATCCCGATTATATTCCGGCGGTAGCTACCGATTTTATATTTTCGGCTTTCACCGAGGAGTTCGGATTCTTGGGCGGGCAGGCCCTTATATTATTGTATTTTTTGCTGGTATATAGAGGAATAAGGATATCCCTTTTTTCCAGGGATCCGTATTTGTCCTTGATATCAGCGGGATTGACAATATTCTTTGGTTTACAGGTTTTTACCATTATAGGCGGGGTGATAAAGCTTATCCCGGTAACGGGGGTTACACTTCCTTTTATGAGTTATGGCGGCAGTTCAATGGTCATTAGCTTTACGGCCTTCGGAGTATTAAATGGAGTTTGGATATCTACAAGACAGGAGGAGGTGATGGAATAATAAAAATGAATAATCTTAAAAAAAATATCAAAACTACCTTTTTTATATTCTGTTTATTATTTTTATCATTAATGTCTTATTTAACCTATTTTCAGCTCTACGAAAGGCAAAAACTCATAGAAAGCTCCTACAACAGAAGGCTGTGGGAGCAGGAGGCAAAAATTAAAAGGGGTACAATTTATGATAGAAACGGTGTTACCCTTGCAGAGACCGTAGATTTGGGTACTGAGAAAAAGAGAATATATATAAGCGGTGAAGCTTTTGGTCCTTTACTGGGTTATTCCTCAATGAAGATAGGGCGCTCGGGGCTTGAAAGCGCATTAAATGGAGAGCTTCTCGGGATTTCCCAGAAGGAACCTTTATCTTTGTTGAGACAAAAAATATACGGTTTGTCTCAGGGGAATGATGTGTACCTAACCTTAGATGCAGAGCTTCAAAGAAAGGCTTATAATCTATTGGAAGGGAAAAAGGGGGCGGTAGTGGCTTTAGAACCTAAAACGGGAGCCGTACTTATAATGGTAAGTTCACCCGGTTTTGACTCAAATAAAGTAGAGGAACAATGGGAAAAACTGAAAAGCGATAGGAACCTTCCCTTGTTGAACAGGGCTTTGACCGGACTTTATCCTCCTGGCTCTGCTTTCAAGGTGGTTACCCTATGCGGGGTACTTGAGAATTTTACCGGTCTAGAAAAGGAAAAATTTGAGACAAAGGGTTATATAAAAGTAGGTGGCAGGGTTATAAAGGATGATGATTCGATTAAACCGGGAGAATACAGCCTTAAGGAGGCTTTTGCAGTATCCAGCAACGCTATTTTTGCAGAGCTGGGATTGCGGCTGGGGAGGGATAAGCTTTTAAAGATAGCCGGGGATTTCGGGTTTAATTCAAAAATACCTTTTGAAATGTATGTAAAAAAGAGTCAATTTCCCGGGCATTCCCTCATGGATAGCGATGTACAGTTAGTAGAGGATTCCATAGGACAGGGGAAAGTTCTGGCCACTCCGCTGTTAATGGCATCGATAGCTCAGATAATTGCAAATCACGGGGTTTACCACAGCCCATATATAATTGAAAAGGTAAAAACCCCCTTGGGGCAGGTGAAGGTAAATAATTTAAGGGCTATAAGGAAAACCGTGATTTCACCTGATACCGCAGATATTGTGAGAGATTATATGGTGGAAGTAGTGGAAAAGGGCACGGGTAAAGCGGCAAAAATAAAGGATATTAAAGTGGCGGGTAAAACGGGCACGGCGGAGAATCCCCATGGAGAACCTCATTCCTGGTTTATTGGATTTGCTCCGGCCCAGGATCCGGCTATAGCCATAGCCGTTATAGTAGAAAACGGCGGTTCGGGGGGCAAAGTTGCTGCTCCCATAGCAAGGGAAATTATAGAGGATTATTTTAAAATTAGAAATAGAAAATAGTTTTTCAGGAGGTATTTTGTATGAAGAAAAGCCTGCTGGCTGACGGCGCTCTCCTGTTGGTAACGATTGGGTGGGGGCTCAATTTCGTAGTAATGAAAAATGTATTTTTGAAATTAACGCCTTTTATGTATTTAGCGGTGAGGTTTCTTATTGCCTTTCTTATACTTTCGGGGATTTTCAATGAAAACCTTTGCAATTTTTCAAAGGAAGATATCAAGGGGGGGCTTTTGGCAGGATTATTCTTATTCTTTGGTTTTGCTTCCCAGGCAGTGGGGCTTTTATACACCACACCCGCAAAATCCGGGTTTATTACGGGGAGCAGTGTGGTGATGGTACCCTTTTTTGCCTATTTTGTAACCAAAAAATTTCCCGGGTGGTCTCAGGTCACCGGAGCCTTACTGGTATTTCTCGGGCTTGCGGTAATTTCCGTTGAAGGTAACCTTAAAATAAACCTAGGGGATTTAATAACGGTTTTTTGTGCCGTTTTTTTTGCATTGCAGATAGTTATAATAGAGTATTATGCAAGGATAGCCGGTTCCGTAAACCTTGCTATCCTTGAAACCGGCATTGCGGGAATACTTTCCCTTATAACCGGTGCTATCTATGAGCCCATGCCTGCCAAACTCGATATAATGAGCTGGGCAGCAATTCTATACGCATCGATTTTCTGCACTGCCGGGGCTTTCGTAATTCAAAATATCGCGCAGAAGTACACCACTTCTACCCATGCTGCCGTGATTATGTGTATGGAATCGGTTTTTGCAGGGATTTTTTCTTATATTTTCTGGCACGAGCCCATTACATTAAAAACCCTGTCGGGATTTTTTTTGATTCTGACCGGTGTTTTAATTACTGAACTTTTACCCTCAGGAAAAATGAAGAAGGCTGACCTGCCGGGCTAATCTCTGTCGATATGCCTAAGGGAAAAGGATGAGATAAGCCCGCATACCAGGAAAATTTCGGCAAAAAGGAACATATGTATATATGAAAAATTTTCGATTATTACCCCTCCCAGCAGAGGGAGAAAAGTAGTGGGAGCGGTAAGGGTATTCATCAATCCTATATAAAGGGGTCTTTTCTCCTCGGGGGCTATCTTAAGTAAGTAATTGAAAATACCTACCCATATTCCGCTGTTTGTGGCGCCGACGAGCATAAAGATCATAATGTAAAGCGGTATATATGGCAAATGGTTTAAAAATAGCAAATTTGATAATAGTGCCAGAACGGGCGGAAGGGTAATGAGGTAACCGGTAGTTTTTATAACCTTTTTACTCCCGAATATATCGTTGACCCTGCCGAAAATTAACCCGGCGATAATGAAGCCCACCATCTGGAAAGAAACAAAGATTCCCACCATATCCTCAGAAAGACCAAGATTTGACCTCGCATAGGTAATATAAAAGGGAAGCGGTAAAAAGAAAAACCTGAAAAGTGTGTTAACTATGATAAGCATGGAAAAGTCCTTATCGCTTTTAAAAACCAACGGAATGCCTTTCAGATATTCTACTAAGCTCGGCGCATTGTTTGTTTTACTTTTTTCATCCTCTATTAAGCGGGAAAAGGAAAAAAATGAAAGAAGTGCAAAAAATAGCGCTAAGGAGAAAATTATTATGTAATTATAGGGGAAAATTATCGTTTTAACGTTTAATATCCCTTTTATGATAAAACCTGTTAAAAATGAAAGGCTACCGCTTAAAAACTGCGTTTTTGAATAGTAGCGCCCCCTCATAGGTACCGGTATGGATTTAGCAAAAAGGTCAATCCACGGGACCCCTGTTATTCCATCGGCAAAGGACATAAGGGTAAAAAATAAGAAAAATAAGATAAGAGCCAAGTTGGGGCTTTTTACTGCCAGAAATGCCGATAATATTATTGAAAATAGAGCAAACCTATATAAAATTGCACCAATTAAGACCAGCGGTTTTTTGTAAGGGAGGCCCTCGGCCCTCCTTGCTACCAGCAGCTGGGGCAAAAACCATCCGCAGTTTCTTATGGTGGTAGTAAGTCCTATAAGAACCGGAGAAGAGGTCAGCATGCTAACAAAAGAAGGTATAATGGTGCCCGGGTCTATAAAGGATGTAGAGATATTAAAAAAAATTGAATCATAGCTTAATGCATTGAAGTTATTTTTTACTTTTTTTTCCTGAAGATTGTATTGTTCCTGTAGATTTTGCAATTTTTATCCCCCCGATATTTCAGTATAACATAAATTAAAAGGGGTGGATACTCTAATTATTTTTTTATTATTGAAGGATAAAGGTTTTTTTTGTAGAATATTAAAACTAAGGATTATTACGGGAGTGAGCAGGGTGTTATTTGAAGTAAAAAGTGTTAAGGAAGCGGTTAATATCATAGAAGAGAATATAAATATAACCGATAAAGGTTTTGAAGAAGTGGATTTATTTGAAGCAGCAGGCAGGGTGGTTTATTCGGAAGTACAGGCCGGAGAAGATGTCCCTGCCTTTAATAGATCCACGGTGGACGGTTATGCGGTAATTGCTAAGGATACCTTCGGCGCTAGCGAAGCCGTACCCGCCATACTGGAAGTGATCGGGGAAGTAAAGATGGGCGAAAAAACGGAATTAAAAATAAACCAGGGGCAGGCTGTAAGGATTTATACCGGAGGAATGCTTCCGGTGAATTCGGATGCGGTCGTTATGCTTGAATATGCACATCCCCTTGATGATAAAACACTGCTTATCGAAAAACCGGTAGCTCCCTTTGAAAACGTAATAAAAAAAGGTGAGGACATGGCAGCGGGGGAGGTTCTATTTAGAAAAGGTCATACCCTGAGAACCCAGGATGTGGGAGCATTAGCGGCACTGGGAATCACCAGGGTCAAAGTGTTTAAAAAGCCAAAAATTGGCATTATTTCTTCCGGGGATGAGGTAAAAAAACCCGATGAAAAAGTAGATATGGGAGAGATAAGGGATGTCAACACCTATACCGTGTTTTCCGCTTTAAAAGCCCTTGGTGCTGCGGGAATACCTTTTGGGATTGTGAGGGATGATTTTGATCAAATAAAAAACACCTTGAAACTTGCTCTGAAAAACTGCGATGCCGTAATTATTTCAGGTGGAAGTTCCGTAGGTGCCAGGGACCTCACTTTAAAAGCTATAAACAGTTTGGGAGAGCCGGGATTAATTTTTCACGGTTTGTCGGTAAAACCGGGGAAACCCACGATTTTTGCTGTTGTTAAAGGAATTCCTATCCTTGGACTTCCCGGACATCCGGTATCTGCTCTGGTGATTTTTGAACTCATTGGAAGGCCTCTGGTAAATTTACTCATGGGCAGGGACAAAGATTATGGCTCGTATGAAATTTTAGCAAAATGCGACAAAGATTTATCATCGGCTGCAGGAAGGGAGGACTATATAAGGGTAAGGCTGGAAAAAAGGGGAGATGGGCTTTGGGCTGTCCCGGTTCTCGGAAAGTCGGGAATGATTTGCACGATGTCGAAATCCGACGGTCTTTTAAAGATTCCTTCAGAAAGGGTAGGCGTATCGAAAGGAGAAATGGTGGAAGTAATTTTATTAAAATAAAGTAAAATATTTTTTATGCTATTTTTAAAGAGGTGTTTACTGTGAAGAAAAAAGATATATATTTGGATGCCATTCCATTGGAAGAAGCTAAAAGCATTTTTTTTGGAGAACTGGAAAGAGCAGGCATTTTTTCAAAAAAATCTGTAGAAGAAATTAATGTATCGGAATCCTTAGGGAGAATTACCGCTGAACCGATTTTTGCCAGGATATCGTCTCCCCATTACAATGCCGCGGCTGTAGATGGAATTGCCGTTTTATCGGAAAGGACTTACGGGGCATCGGAAACAACACCGGTTATTTTATCAAAAGGCGAATTTGAAGTAGTGGATACAGGGGACCCGCTCCCGCCCAATACGGACAGCGTAATTATGATGGAGGATGTGAATTTTATCTCCGATGAGAAAGTTGAAATAATCTTTCCCGCATTACCCTGGCAAAATGTAAGGCTGATAGGGGAAGACGTGGTGGCAACAGAACTTATAGTTCCGGAAAACCACCGACTTCGGCCTCAAGATATAGGGGCTATACTTGCAGGGGGACATGTAAACATAAAGGTTTACAAAAAACCGGTTTTTGCCATAATCCCTACCGGTACGGAACTTGTTAATCCGGGGGAGGAGCTAAAGCCGGGCGATATTATAGAATACAATTCAAAGGTATTTAAAGCCCTTTTGGCCGAGTGGGGAGCGGAGGCTCTGATATTCGAAAAGCATAAGGATGATTATTACCGAATAAAAGAAACGGTAGAAAAAGCTTTAAAGATCGCCGACGGGGTAATAATAAATGCCGGCTCTTCCGCAGGCAGGGAAGATTTTACTGCAAATATAATAAAGGATCTGGGCAAACTCCTGGTTCATGGAGTTTCCATAAAACCGGGTAAACCCGTTATCCTGGGGCTGGTGGAGAATAAACCCGTTCTCGGCATACCCGGGTATCCCGTTTCGGCTTTTTTAACCATGGAGCTTTTTGCAAAGCCCTTAGTTTTAAGGATGCAAGGACAGTCCTTCACGGAAAGAGAAAAAATACGGGCTATATGTACAAGAAGAATTGTTTCCAGCATAGGAAGCGAAGAGTTTATCAGGGTAAAAATAGGGAAAATCGGCGATGAGTTTGTTGTATCTCCTTTGCACAGGGGGGCCGGGACTATTACCTCATTGGTCAGGGCAGATGGAATTTTGAGGATTCCCGCAAATAAAGAAGGAATAGATGCGGGGGATTGCGTTGAAGTTGAACTTTTAAAAGATAAAAAGGAAATAGAAAATACCGTTGTGATAATTGGAAGCCACGATGTGGCGATTGATATACTTGCCAATGAGGTAAAGAGGCGGTATCCGGAGATTAATTTATCTTCTGCAAATGTAGGAAGTATGGGCGGAATAATGGCGCTGAAAAGAAAGGAAGCCCACGCAGCAGGAATGCATTTGCTCGATGTGGATACGGGAGAGTATAATATTCCTTATATAAGGCGTTATCTCAAGGATGAAAAAATAGTCCTTGTAAACCTTGCTTTTAGAGAACAGGGATTAATTGTTATGAAAGGCAATCCCAAAAATATAAAAGGGATAGAGGACTTAAAGAGAAAAGATATTACCTTTGTTAACCGGCAAAAAGGGGCAGGGACCAGGCTCCTTTTGGACTTGAAATTAAAACAGCTGAATATTTCACCGGAAGAAATAAAGGGTTACGATAGAGAAGAATTTACCCATTTGGCGGTGGCTGCCCAGGTAGCGGGAGGAACCGCGGACTGCGGGCTTGGTATCCTGTCGGCGGCAAAGGCATTGGACTTAGATTTTATTCCCGTTTCACCGGAAAGATACGATCTGGCTATTTTATACGAATATTTCGAGATGGAGGCGGTTCAAAAAGTACTGGAAGTATTAAGAAGCAGTGAATTTAAGGAAAAATTAAAAGCCTTAGGGGGGTATGACACTTCTCTTACAGGTGAGATTATTGGGGGCGATTAAATGATAGATAATTGCGGTAGAAAAATAAATTACCTGAGAATATCGGTTACGGACAGATGCAATTTCCGGTGCCGTTACTGTATGCCGGTAGAAGGTGTAAAAGCTTTAAGACACGAAGAAATAATGAGTTTCGAAGAAATTCTTCGATTTGTAGAGGCTGTGGCTCCCCTTGGGATTGAAAAGGTCAGGGTTACCGGAGGTGAGCCGCTTGTCCGAAAAGGAATAGTCGAATTTATTTCTGCTCTTTCCTCGATTGAGGGTATATCGGATATTTCAATGACCACCAACGGTTCGCTTTTTAAAGAAGTTTCGTATGACCTTAAAAAAGCAGGTTTGAAGAGGGTAAATTTTAGCCTTGATACGCTGAATCCCGAAAAATTTTCCTATATAACGCGATGGGGTAAATTAAAGGACGTGTGGGAGGGCATAGAAGAGGCACTGCGCTTAGGTTTTAATCCCGTAAAGATAAATACGGTAGTAGCTCGGGGTTTTAACGATGATGAAGTTGAAGATTTCGCAAAACTTACCTTAGAATTTCCCGTTGTGATACGCTTCATTGAACTGATGCCGCTGGGAGATGGAGGATGGACAAAAGGAAGATTTATTTCAGCCCAGGATATAAAGGCAAGGATAAAAAGCGAGCTACTAAAGGTAAATAATATCGAGGGCAATGGACCCGCCGAGTACTTCCAATTGCAAAATGCAAAAGGTGTAATTGGTTTTATTACCCCTATAAGCCGGCATTTCTGCGAAAGGTGCAACAGGGTCAGGCTTACCGCCGATGGAAAGTTAAAACCCTGTCTTGCTTCTTCAGCGGAGCTGGATGTAAAGGGATTGATGAGAGGCGGTGCCGGTGTTGCAGAAATTCAAAAGGTTTATAAAGAAGCCCTATCCATAAAGCCTTACGGCCACAATATGAGTTATGATAAAAATGATGATGGCCGGGATATAAAAAGAAAAATGTGGCAAATAGGAGGTTAGCAGGGTGGAGTTTACACATTTTAACGAACAGGGCCGGGCTAAAATGGTGGATATTAGCGAAAAAGATGTAAGTTTCCGGGAAGCTTTTGCCTGCGGATATGTTTACATGAAACGGGAAACCTTAAATATGATTGTAGAGGGCAGGATAAAAAAAGGCGATGTGCTTGCGGTAGCTCAGGTAGCCGGAATCATGGGTGCCAAGGAGACATCAAGGTTAATACCCATGTGCCATAATATTTTGCTTACCGGTGTAGACATAAATTTTCAAATAATGGAACAAGAAAGCGCCATAAGGGTAGAAGCACGGGTAAAATGCATCGGAAGAACTGGCGCGGAAATGGAAGCCTTGACTGCGGTATCCATCGCATGTTTAACAATTTACGATATGTGCAAAGCTGTGGACAAAGGTATGGTAATTAAAAACATCCAGCTATTGGAGAAAACCGGTGGAAAATCCGGAAATTATAAAAGGGAGGAAGAAAAACCATGGGAAAAGTAGTGGCGGTTTCTTTAAGTGAGAAAAAAGGCGAAAAAAAGAGGAATGTGGAATTTGTGAATATCTTAGAAGATTACGGTATAGAGGGAGATGCCCATGCTGGGGGCTGGCACCGCCAGATAAGCCTGCTTGCATTAGAAAGTATAAAGAAAATGAGGGAGAAGGGGCTTGATGTAAATCCGGGAGATTTTGCCGAGAATATAACCACTGAAGGTATAGATTTTTCAAAAATTGAAATCGGCACCAGGTTAAAGGTGGGAGAGGTCCTCCTGGAGATCACCCAGAAGGGCAAGGTCTGTCATGAGAGATGTGCGATTTACTATCAGGCCGGTGATTGTATAATGCCGAAAGAAGGTGTTTTTGCAAAGGTCCTGAAAGGTGGGAAGGTATATCCGGGAGATTCCATAGAGGTGATTAAAAATGCTTAGAGTTGGTGTGATTACAGCCAGCGACAGGGGATACAGGGGAGAAAGGGAGGATTTAAGCGGCAAGGTTATCGAAGAAATGGTAAAGGAAATTAATGGAGTTGTGGAAGAATACAAGGTTTTACCCGATGATTTAGAAGTTATCAAAAAAGAGCTTATTAATATGTCCGATAAAGGCCTTGATTTGATTTTGACAACCGGGGGGACGGGTCTATCTCCAAGGGATAATACGCCCGAGGCTACTCTTGCGGTAGTGGAAAAACTTGTCCCTGGAATTCCTGAGGCAATGAGGATGGCAAGCCTGGCAAAAACCCCCCATGCGATGCTATCGAGGGCTGTAGCCGGCATCAGGGGAAAAACCCTTATTGTTAACCTCCCCGGAAGCCCGAAGGGGGTAAGGGAGAACCTATCGGTAATTTTACCCGCCCTTCCTCATGCTGTAGAGGTATTAAGGGGAGAAGTAAAGGACTGCGGAAAATAGTATAATAGCTTGTATTTTTTTGCTAAAAATGGATATTATAAATTTAAGATAATTAAAACATGAGATTTAATAAGCTAAAAATATAAAGAGAAATTTAAAAATAAGAGAAGAAAGAAAATAAAAAAATTACAAATTGAACTTTTTCAGCCCGAAATTCTTAAAAAAATTTGAGAGGGGGGATTGATTTTTATACATAAATTGGTTATTATTTGAATTGTAATTAGCACTCATTAATGTTGAGTGCTAATAAAGCTATTAAAAGCCAAGACGAAGGAGGGTTTAGAATGGCTTTAAGACCTCTCGGAGATAGAATAGTTGTTAAGGTGCTTGACAAAGAGGAAAAGACAAAGGGTGGAATCGTTATTCCCGATACCGCAAAAGAAAAGCCCCAGAAGGGAGAAGTTATTGCAGTAGGTACAGGGGAAATAGTAGATGGTCAGAGGGTACCCCTGGAAGTGAAAGTGGGAGACAAGATAATCTTCTCGAAATATGCGGGTACCGAAGTAAAAATTGATGAACAGGAGTACTTAATATTAAGACAAAGCGATGTCCTGGCGGTAATAGAATAATTTTAACAGGGGGGAAGAAAAATGGCAAAACAGATTTTATTTGATGAAGAAGCCCGCAGGGCTCTTTTAAGGGGAATTGATAAACTGGCCAATACCGTTAAAGTCACCCTTGGACCAAAAGGTCGCAATGTGGTTTTGGACAAGAAGTTCGGCACACCCACTATTACCAATGATGGTGTTACAATTGCAAGGGAAATTGAATTAGAAGATCCCTTTGAAAATATGGGAGCCCAGCTTATTAAAGAAGTAGCTACAAAGACCCAGGATGTAGCGGGTGATGGTACCACTACCGCAACACTGCTTGCTCAGGCGATAATCCATGAGGGCATGAAAAACGTCGTTGCCGGGGCAAATCCCATGCTCATAAAGAAAGGAATTGAAAAAGCGGTTAAAGCTGTGGTAGAAGAACTCAAAACCTTCAGCAAACCCGTAGAAACAAAAGAAGCTATTGCTCAGGTAGCTTCCATTTCGGCAGCTGACGAAGAAATTGGAAACCTCATTGCCGAAGCGATGGAAAAGGTAGGAAAAGATGGCGTAATTACAGTAGAAGAATCCAAAACCATGGGCACCACCCTGGAAGTTGTAGAAGGAATGGAATTTGACAGGGGTTACATATCCCCCTACATGGTAACCGACACGGAGAAGATGGAAGCAGTTCTTGATGAACCTTTCATATTGATTACCGATAAAAAACTTTCCAATGTTCAGGATTTGATCCCCATTTTGGAAAAAGTAGTACAGAACGGCGGAAAACTCTTGATCATTGCCGAAGACGTAGAGGGCGAAGCCTTAGCAACCTTGATAGTCAACAAACTCCGCGGAACGCTGCTTTCGGTAGCGGTAAAAGCTCCCGGCTTTGGTGACAGGAGAAAGGCAATGCTGCAGGATATCGCCATTTTGACCGGCGGTCAGGTAATCTCTGAAGAACTCGGATTTGATATTAAGAATGCCACAATTGATATGCTCGGAAGGGCAAGACAGGTAAAAGTTGGCAAGGAAAACACCATTATTGTTGATGGATACGGCGATAAGGAAGAAATCAAAAAGAGAATTAATTCCATTAAAGCTCAGATTGAGGAAACTACTTCCGACTTCGATAGAGAAAAACTACAGGAAAGACTTGCAAAACTTGCCGGCGGCGTAGCCGTAATAAAGGTCGGCGCAGCTACCGAAACCGAGCTGAAAGAAAAGAAACACAGGATTGAAGATGCTCTTTCTGCTACAAAGGCTGCTGTGGAAGAAGGTATTGTACCCGGCGGCGGCACCGCTTTCATCAATGCTTTACCCGTACTTGACAAGGTAGAAGCCGAAGGCGATGAAAAGATAGGTGTGGATATCATAAGAAGAGCTTTGGAAGCACCTGTAAGGCAAATTGCTTACAACGCCGGTAAAGACGGCTCTGTAATTGTTGAAAAACTGAAGACTATGGAAAAAGGTATCGGTTTTGATGCCTTCCGTGAAGAGTTCTGCAACATGATTGAAAGGGGTATAGTGGATCCGACAAAAGTAACCCGCTCTACCCTCCAGAATGCCGCAAGTGTTGCCGCAATGGTTCTTACCACTGAAGCTGTTGTTGCAGAAATCCCTGAAAAGGAAAAGAACCCTCCGATGCCCAATCCTGATATGTATTAATGAAAAAGAGCCCGCTAAAAGCGGGCTCTTAAAATATTATGATCAGCATACTTATTAATTAATTATTTCACCATCGATAGAAACCGTGACTTCCGAATAAGGGATTATTTTATCCGAGAGGGCCATTGCTTTTCTCACGGCGTAGCTCATGCCGTTACAACAGGGCACCTCCATTTTTATCACCGTGATACTTTTTATATCGTTATTTAATAATATATCCTTAAATTTCTCTATATAGCTTTCTAAGTCATCCAATTTCGGACATCCTATCAGAACCACCCGGTTTTTTAAAAAATCCTTATGAAAATTGGAATAGGCAAAGGCGGTGCAGTCCGAAGCTATAAGCAGGTCGGCATTTGAAAGAAATTTTGCTTTTGGATGAATAAGGTGTATTTGTACCGGCCAGGAATTAAGACTAATCTTATCATTACTTATTTCATTATTTATTGATTCATTATCTAATGACTTTCCTTGAGCTTCGGTTTCCACTTCTATTATTTCTATTGCATTTTCAGGGCAAATTAGACAGCTTCCCATACCATCACAAAGGTCTCTACTTACGAGTCTTGCCTTACCGTCGATAACTTTTATTGCTCCTTCATGGCAGGCTTTTTCACAGAGCCCGCATCCGTTGCACTTTTCTTCGTTTATCCTTACTATTTTGCGCTTCATATCCTTCCTCCTGAAATTTAATATTTTTATTTATATTATATTCGTGAACTACCATCCACCTAAAGAGGTGGAGGCTTCCTACTTCATCGACCGGACTTGCTACTGGGACTGTATCCCCAGTAGTAGAGGTCCAATCTCCACAGGCGTAAATTCGGGTGGTTCCCACCCTACTGATTGCTTATACAAAAAATTCCATAGTTTCTCAGGTTCTTTGCAGCATTTTCATCTCTATCATGGACTGTTCCGCATTTCGGACATCTCCACACTCTATCTTTTAACTTTAGCTCTTTGTTGCTGTATCCACATCTGCTACACATTTTCGAAGATGGAAATGACCTGTCTGCCGCTATGACTCTCCTGCCATACCAATCTGCCTTGTATTTAAGATATCTCAAAAACTTTGACCATGAACTATCAAGAATGTATTTCGATAACCTTGTTTTTGATAGTCCCTTTACATTCAAATTTTCAATCACCACGACTTGGTTCTCGTCTATGATGGTCTTAGATATCTTGTGCAAAAAGTCTTCCCTTGAGTTCTTTACATATTCATATTCCTTTGCAAGTCTTTCGCTTGCTTTCTCCCAGTTTTTAGAACCTTTTTTCTTCCTTGACAATTGCCTCTGCAGTCTTTTGAGTCTCTTTTCAGCTTTAATAAGATATTTCGGATATTCAATCTTCAAAGTCACTGTATCACTTTCAATTGTTATAAAGCTCTTCAAACCTAAATCTACTCCACAAACAAAATTCTTTGGCTCTTTTACATCATTTCTTGGGTCTTGTAAATCTACAAGTATACTTACATAATACTTGCCTGCTTTTGTTTTCACAACTGTTGCAGATTTTATTTTCCCTTCAAACTTTCTGTGAAATACTGCTTTTATTCCATCTTTCATCTTTGGTAAATAAAAAAAATAAGTAACCTGTGTTACCAAAATAAAAAACTTTTACCGGGGCGGTAAAAGTTCAGGATTAATATTCAACTTGCTCTTTTAGAATTTCGTCTATGGAATTTAATACCTGGTGATTTTCCTCTAAATTGAGAAGGATTTTTATTATTTTTTTTACATCTTCGTTAACTACGGAATAGATGACCTCAACACCAGCTCTTTTCCCTTTTATAATCCCTTTTGATTTTAATGCGGCAAGATGCTGGGAAACCGTAGACTGAGGTAAATCCAAACAATCCTGAAGCTCGGTTACGTTGCAGTCTTTACACAGTAATTTGCAGACAATACATAGCCTTGCCGGATGTCCTAACGCTTTAAAAATCTCAGCGGTTTTTTCAATCTTTTTTTTGAATTCCTGCTTATCCATGTCGTCCTCCATAAATAAATTATTTTATATTATTATAATATTATTATATATCAATAGAGAGAAATTAAGTAAAGGGTTAGTGAAAATAATAATATTAACAAGAACCCAAATTTTTATAATTTTTAAATCAAACCGAAAATAATAAAACAAAATATAACTTTAATATAGACTTATACGTACAACAATATATTAATATTATACATCCTGTTTATTCACAAGACAAGACAGTTTTATTTTTTTAAGAAAAAATTTATAATGTATAGACAACTATATATTATAATGATAAAATAATTCTGGTGATGCAATATGATAGATAAAAAAAGTCCGATACCCGTTTACTTTCAATTAATGAATTATATAAAGGATGAGATTAAAACAAAGAAATTAAAGCCCGGAGACCTTTTACCTTCGGAAAGGGAGTACTGTGAAAGATTTAATATAAGCCGTATGACGGTCAGACAGGCACTGAAAGAACTGGAAAGAGAAGGCATTATAAAAAGGGAAAGGGGCAGGGGCAGTTTTATAGCTTCCTACCCCATAGAACAGGAAGGGATAATGAGCTTTACCGAAATAGCCCAGAAGGAAGGATTGGTGGCTACTACCAGAGTGCTGGAATTTACCAGGGAGAAGGCAAAAAATTGTGCTAAGTTTTTAAATATAGACGAACAGGAAGATGTGATTAAAGCCACAAGACTAAGAATAGCCGATGGGATTCCCGTTGCTCTTGAGACAGTTTATCTATGGGAGAAAAAGGTACCCAGTATAAATATGGACAAATTGACGGGGTCACTGCACAGGGTTTTAAGAGAAGATTACGGTATTAATATTACGAAATCAAAACTTACCTTTTCCGCCATTTTCCCGACTCTTGAATTAATGAAGACCCTGGATATGAAAGAAACGATTCCATTGTTGAAAATCGAGAGTGTTTATTACAGAGAAGAGCCGGTATATTATGAAGTATCCTTTTATAGATCCGACCTCTTCAAAGTAACGGTAAATTTGACAAAAAATCTGAAAGGGGAGTGATGGACGTGAAAGTAATAGTTGTAAAAGACTATACAGAATTGAGCAAAAAAGCGGCATTTTTTGTTGCGGAGGAAATAAAGAAAAAACCTGACCTGGTTCTGGGGCTGGCTACTGGGTCTACTCCTCTTGGAATGTACAGAGAACTGGTTAAGCTTTTTCAAAACGGGGAAGTGGATTTTTCAAGGGTTATCACTTTCAATTTAGATGAATACGTCGGGCTTTCTCCTGAGGATAAAAACAGTTACCATTACTATATGTTTGAGAATTTTTTCAAACATATAAACATTCCACCGGAAAACATACATATTCCCAATGGAATTGCTGATGATATTGAGGAGGAATGCAGAAGGTACGATGAGGAAATTTTAAAATACGAAAGGATAGACCTTCAAATTCTGGGTATAGGAATTAACGGGCATATAGGCTTTAACGAGCCCGGGGATGAATTGATTACTTCTACTCATGTTACGGAACTTTCTGAAGAGACGAGAAAAGCCAATTCTAAGTTTTTTGAAAGCCCGGATGAGGTACCGAGATTTGCCATTACTATGGGACTCGGCACGATTATGAAAGCAAGGAAAATTCTTTTGCTGGCGAGTGGTAAAGAAAAGGCAAAAATTATTTTTGAATTCTTAGGGGAAGAATCGGTTTCAACAAAAGTTCCGGCGTCTTTCCTTCTTATTCATCCCGATGTTACCTGTATAATTGATGAAAAAGCAGCTCAATTGATTAAAGGGCAGGGGTAATAATCCTTGCCCTTTTTAAATTTAAATGGTATAAAAATTTTATAAAGGAAAAAACACAGCAGGGAGAATAAAGCTATGGAAAAGAAGGAAATAAGGAGAAAAATGATAGAAATGAGGGATACCCTACCGAAGGATATCATTGAAGAAAAAAGCAGGGTAATCCAAGAAAAACTTTATGAATTAAATTACTATAAAAAAGCAAAAAACATAATGTTTTACGTAAATACGAGAAATGAGGTAAGGACCCTGGATGCAATAAAAAAAAGCATATATTTGGGTAAGAAGGTTTTTGTACCGAAGGTTATTAATAAATGTGATATGCTGGCGGTAAGAATAAAGAACCTGGATGAATTAAAACAAGGGCATTTTGGTATTTTAGAGCCCGTTTCCGGGGAAATAATAAACCCAAAAGAGCTGGAAGCTGTGGTTATACCCGGAGTGGCTTTTGATAAAAGGGGTTGCAGGCTCGGTTACGGGGGAGGGTATTACGATAGATTCCTGCAAAACCTCAAGGCCGATGCGATTAAAATTGCCCTTGCCTTTGAATTTCAAATTTTAGATGAACTTCCCAAAGAAGAATATGATATACTTATGGATATTATAATAACCGAAAAACGGATTTATTTCATAAATAAAAAAGACCAATATTATTTAGAGGAGGTTTATTGATGGATTTGAGGGAAAACGTTATCATTCTTGATTTTGGCGGGCAATACAGTCAGCTTATTGCAAGAAGGGTAAGGGAGTCACAGATTTACTGCGAGATATTGTCTTATAAAACTCCTGTAGAAGATATAATCCGAAAAAGCCCCAAAGCCATTATCTTTTCTGGCGGACCGGCCAGCGTATACTCGGAAAATGCCCCTGCCTGTGATAAAAAAATTTTTGATCTGGGGATACCTGTACTTGGGATATGCTACGGGATGCAGCTAATGTGTCATATGCTGGGCGGTAAGGTAAAAAGAGCGGGAGTAAGGGAATATGGAAGGGCAAGGCTTTATGTGGAGGAAGAAGATGGAATTTTTTACGGTTTGGAAGATAGTTTTGACGTATGGATGAGCCATGGCGATTCCATTGAAGTACTTCCTCCTGGTTTTAAGACCCTTGCGAGGACGGAAAATACTCCTCATGCGGCGGTAAGTAACGGTAAAAACCTTTTCGGTGTTCAATTTCATCCTGAAGTTGTACACACAACCAGGGGCAGGGAGATATTGAACAACTTCTTGTTTGGTGTGGCAGGATGTAAGGGTACGTGGACCATGAAGGCTTTCATAGACGAACAGGTGGAAAAAATAAAGGAAAGGGTAAAGGATAAAAAAGCCCTTTGCGCTTTGAGCGGGGGAGTTGACTCATCGGTAGCGGCTGTTTTAACCCATAAGGCTATAGGCGATAACCTTGTATGCATTTTTGTTGACCACGGCCTTTTGAGGAAAAATGAAGCTGAAAATGTGGTAAAGATTTTTAAAGAGAAGTTTAACATAAATCTCATCGCTGTGGATGCAAAAGAAAGGTTTTTGAAAAGGCTAAAAGGAGTTACCGATCCGGAACAAAAGAGAAAAATAATTGGGGAAGAGTTTATAAAAGTATTCGAGGATGAAGCGAAAAAGCTCGGCAGCATAGATTTCCTCGTGCAGGGGACCCTTTATCCTGACGTGATAGAAAGCGGCACCGAAACCGCGGCCGTAATAAAAAGCCATCACAATGTGGGAGGACTCCCCAAGGATTTAAAATTTGAGCTTATAGAACCTCTGAGAGATCTTTTCAAGGATGAAGTGAGGAAAGTGGGATTAAAACTCGGACTCCCAGAAGAGATAATTTTCCGTCATCCCTTTCCGGGCCCCGGCCTTGCAATAAGGGTTATCGGGGAAGTAACTGAAGAAAAATTGAATATCCTCAGGGAAGCCGATGCAATTGTAATGGAAGAGATGAAAAAAAGCGGTCTTTACAAAGACTTATGGCAGGCTTTTGCGGTTTTAACGGATATAAAAAGTGTGGGAGTAATGGGAGATGAGAGGACATATTCTTATACTGTCGCTGTTCGGGCCGTAAACAGTGAAGATGGGATGACCGCCGACTGGGCGAGATTACCTTATGATGTTCTCGACAGAATTTCCGCAAGAATAGTGAATGAGGTATGGGGTGTAAACCGGGTGGTTTACGATATTACATCAAAACCACCGGCGACTATCGAGTGGGAATAGGAATTAACATAAAGTTAATACTTATTTAGCAGAGACTTTACAATGCACCTTTATTATATTAATTGAAGGAAATTTTTCAGTATAAAAGGGATAATAAAGATGGAGGTGCATTGTAAAATGCAAAAGAAAAAAATTGCGACCATTATTACCCTGTGTTTAGTTACCGCACTGATTTTATCCGCCTGCTCTGGTAGGGAGAAACAGGGTGAGCAGCAAAAGGTTACCGGAACGATAATTGCAGCAGGGTCTACCGCAATGCAGCCCTTAGTGGAAGAAGCGGCAAACCAGTTTATGGAAAAAAATCCGGGAATTCAGATTCAGGTGCAGGGTGGAGGAAGCGGAACGGGTCTTAAACTTGTGTCCGATGGGACGGTTCAAATTGGAAACTCGGATGTGCCTGCAGAGGATAAGTTAGATAAGGAAAAAGCTAAGGAACTTGTACCGCATAAGGTATGCGTCGTTGGATTTGCTGTAATAGTAAATCCAGCGGTTAAGGTGGATAATTTAACAAAAGACCAGCTCATCGGTATTTTTACAGGAAAAATTACAAACTGGAAAGAAGTAGGAGGAAATGACCTGAAAATAGTGGTGATAAATAGACCTGCGGGTTCTGGGACCAGGGCAACGTTTACAAAGTATGCCCTGGATGGCAGGGAAGAAACCCAGGGGATGGCTTTAACTCAGGATTCCTCAGGTACGGTAAAGAAAGCCGTTGCGGATACCCCCGGTGCCATAAGTTATATTGCCCTATCGTATGTGGACAGCAGTGTAAAAGTCGTGAAACTTAATGGAGTAGAACCTTCTAAGGAAAATATTGTAGAGGGTAAATACCCTGTCTGGTCCTATGAATATATGTACACTAAAGGGGAGGCTGCGGGAGCGGTAAAAACCTTTATCGACTATATGCTTGGTGATGAGGTAAAACCGATTATAGAAAAATTGGGGTATATACCGATAGGAGATATGAAGGTCACAAGATGAACAAAAGCCGGGAATAAAAACCCGGCTTTTTTAACATTTTCTTAACAGCGATTTAACATAATATAAATAGGAGAATGATATCCTTTATTTGAAAGTTAAAGATTTAAAAGGAGAATTCTTATATGAAACCGAAGATGATGGACAAATTGGGCAGTTTTTTTGCTTTTTTTTGCGCTTTGCTTTCGTTACTTATCACTATTTTCATTCTTGTGTTTATTTTTTATAAGGGTATTCGGACCTTTACGGTGGATAAAATATCCGTTTCCCATTTTCTTTTCAGCGCAAACTGGAATTTGGAAAATCAAAACGCACAGGCAGGAGCTCTTGCTTTTTTACTCGGTTCGATTTCGGTTTCTTTACTTGCTTTGCTTTTAAGCCTGCCTTTAAGTCTTGGACTTTCCATATTTGCTGCAGAAATTTCAAGAAAGATAGGGGAAAATTTCCTTCAACCAGTTGTGGAAATGTTTGCCGGAATTCCGTCGGTAGTTTACGGATGGATGGGCTTAAGCATCCTCGTACCTATTATTAGAAAAAGTTTCGGAGGCACAGGTTTTTCTCTACTTGCCGGGGGGATAGTACTTGGCATCATGATTTTCCCCACCATTACAAGCATTTCGGTGGATTCCCTTAAAGCACTTCCCCCGGACCTCCGGGAAGCTTCTCTGGCCCTTGGAGCTACCCGGTGGCAGACCATTAAGTACGTTTTACTTCCTGCCGCCCTGCCGGGGATATTGACCGGGGTTGTCCTGGGATTGGCCAGAGCTTTCGGAGAAGCCCTGGCGGTGCAAATGGTAATAGGCAACAGTGTCAGGATACCCGATTCCTTAATTAATCCGGTACACACATTAACCAGCATTTTGACCATGGAGATGGGTAATACCACCTGGGGAACCCTCTGGAACGATGCCTTATGGTCCATTGCATTACTGTTATTGATGATTTCGCTTTTCTTTATCGGTTTAATCAGATTTTTTGCAAAAAGGAGGGTTTTCCGGTGAGCCCTAAGTTAGAGGATAAATTAGCAACCTTTTTAATGTACATGCTGGCAGTACTTGCGGTGATGTTTTTACTGGCGATTACTTTCATCCTTTTAAATGCGGGTTTAAGGGTAATAAATATCCACTTTTTGATATCCTCGCCCAAGGCCTTTCAAAGCGGCGGAGGAGTAGGGCCTCAAATAGTTAATTCTTTTATGATTCTCTTTTTAACTCTCATATTTACTGTACCCATAGGAATAGGAGCGGGTATATACCTTTCAGAATTTGCTAAAAAAAATGCGATTACGGGTATATTGAGGTTAAGTATTGAAACCCTTTCCAGCCTGCCTTCGGTTATAATAGGTCTTTTCGGGCTGCTGGTGTTTGTAACTACCTTTGGGTGGGGGTTTTCAATGATTTCAGGGGCTATGACCCTGACGGTGTTGAATTTGCCGGTGATGACAAGAATTACTGAAGAAGCATTCCGGGATGTTAAGAGGGATTTAAGGGAAGCAAGCCTTGCCCTGGGCGCGACCAGATGGCAAACAATAACCCGGGTGGTAATGGTATCGGCAATACCCAGGTTAATCACGGGTATAATTCTCGCTTCGGGAAGAATTTTTGGAGAAGCCGCTGCTCTTATTTTTACAGCAGGCATGACATCACCAAAATTAACCCCTGATAATTTCTTCAATATTTTCAGACCTGCGGAGACTTTGGCGGTTCATATATGGAAGGTTAATTCTGAAGGACTTGCCCCTGATGCCAGGCGCATTGCGGATGGTTCATCGGCTTTGTTAATTATTATAATTATTGCGTTTAATTTTTTAGCGAGGGCTTTAACCCAAAAGTTGTATAAAAGGCTTACCGGTGCATAAATTAATCCTTTTTTAGGACCCGATAAAGGGTCTTTTTTTATTTAAAATGACATATAATTTAGATAAAGGCATATTATTTATAATAATTAATCTGTGAAAAGCAAAATGATATAGCATAATAAATGAAAATAAGAACATAATCTATGCATATATAAAGTAAAATGATATAATAATTTTGTAATTATCAATAAAAACGGGGGGTCTTTAATGTCAAGAATCACTTTTTCGGTAATAAAGGCGGATATCGGTGGATTTGTAGGTCACAGCAGTGTACATCCGGATTTATTGAAAACTGCAGAAAAATATTTAGGAGAGCAAGGAAAGGATTTGCTGATAGACTTTAAAGTAGCCCATGTGGGAGATGACATAAACTTGATAATGACCCATAAAAAGGGTGTGGACTGCGAAGAAGTACATAAACTTGCCTGGGAGACCTTTTTAGAGTGCACCCGATTAGCCAGGGAATATAAACTTTACGGAGCGGGACAGGATTTGCTTTCCGATTCCTTTTCGGGCAATATCAAAGGCATGGGCCCGGGAGTGGCGGAAATGGAATTTGAGGAACGTCCCAGCGAACCCGTTATCGTCTTTATGGCGGATAAAACGGAACCGGGAGCCTGGAACTTGCCGCTTTATAAAATGTTCGCCGACCCCTTCAATACCATCGGACTTATAATAGACCCCAAAATGCACGACGGTTTTATTTTTGAAGTCATGGATACCGTCGAAAATAAACTAATGAAATTTTCCTGTCCTGAAGAAATATACGACCTTCTGGTTTTTCTGGGTGCTTTCAATAAGTATGCTGTAAAAGCGGTTTATAACAAAAAGGGAGAACCGGCGGCAGCATCTTCAACACAGAGGATGAACCTTATGGCGGGAAGGTATGTGGGGAAAGACGATCCGGTGATGATAGTCAGGTGTCAAAACGGTTTTCCGGCTGTAGGAGAGGCTTTAGAGCCCTTTGCCAATCCTCACTTAGTTTCCGGATGGATGAGGGGGTCTCATTTTGGACCGCTAATGCCCGTATCCCTTGAGGATGCGACGCCCACGCGTTTTGATGGACCGCCGAGGGTAGTAGCTCTGGGATTTCAGCTGTCTAACGGAAAACTAATCGGGCCTCAGGATTTCTTTGCGGATAAGGGTTTTGATAGAGCGCGTCAAAAGGCGCTGGAAATAGCGGATTATATGAGAAGCCATGGGCCCTTTGAACCTCACAGGCTTCCTTTGGATGAAATGGAATATACGACCCTTCCCCAGGTAATAGAAAAGTTTAGCAAAAAAAATATATAAGGCCCGGGGAAGGGCTTTTTTTCTCAAAAATTTTATATTGAAATAATCGGGGGAGGGAATATAATAGAATAAAAGAGTGAAAAAATATAATAAATATAAAAAAACCTTTTTAAATATAAATAGCGAAAATTATTCAGAAAATGCAAGTTGTTACAAAAATATCAAAAAAATTTTTTTATCAAATAATATAAAATAAGAAGGAAAATTCATTAAAGTGTAGAAAATATATATAATATACTGGGTAGTCCACTTTTTTAAAAATTTAATATAGAAAGAGGGGGGATGAGAGAAAAGACCTTTGGTAAAGAATTTTGTTCGAGCGCGAAAATCCTCAATTAAAAGGGAGGTAAAACAATGACAGAAAAGCGCGAAGAATGGGGTAGCCGAATAGGTTTTATTCTGGCTTCCATAGGTATGGCAGTGGGCACCGGTAACATCTGGCGATTCCCACGAATGGTAGGTACCAACGATGGAGGAGCTTTCCTGGTGGCCTACCTGATAGCAAACTTAGTATGGTCTGCACCTTTAATCATGTTAGAACTTGTAATAGGTAAAAACACTCGGCTGGGGACAATCGGTGCCTTCAGGGACTTTATGGGAAGAAAATTCACCTGGATTGGCGCATGGATTGGGTTTACGTGCGTTGCTATCATGTTTTATTATGCCGTCATTCTCGGATGGGCACTGAGGTATTTCGTATTTGCCCTTAGCGGTACTTTTAAGGTGGGAATGGATTCCGAAGCTCTGTGGAACAGCTTTATCAATAATCCCTCCCAGACGATATTATTTCAGTTTATTGCGGTTTTAATAGGCGGCTATATTGTTTACAGAGGAGTTCAGGGTGGACTTGAAGCCGCAAATAAAATAATGATTCCCGCACTTTTTGTCTCACTTTTAATTGCTGCCATCTGGGCTATTATGCAACCCGGATCTGCCCTTGGTTTACAGTACATGTTCGTGCCCAAGTGGTCATCCCTTGGCAACCCGAAGGTTTGGTTAAACGCCTTTGCCCAATCTTCCTGGTCTACCGGAGCAGGGTGGGCTCTTATGCTTACCTACGCTAACTACATGAGGGAAAAGGACGATATCGCTGTTAACAGTATGATGATAGTATTCGGAGATGCCTGCGGAGCAATGCTCGGCGGTTTGGCGGTTCTTCCTACCGTATTTGCCCTTTCGGCAACTCCTCAGGCTGCTTTGGATGCATTAAAAGCTGGCAATACCGGTCTTACCTTCATATACTTAGCAAAACTCTTCCCAACTATGCCCGGAGGTCAAATCGTAGCCGCTGTATTTTTCCTTGCCCTTTCTCTTGCAGCTTTGTCATCTCTGCTTCCTATGTTTGAAGTAGGGGTGAAGAACTTCATAGATGCCGGGTTTGACAGGAAAAAAGCAACTTTAATTGTCTCCATAGGTGGATTTATCCTGGGTATTCCATCGGCTTACAGCGCAACATTCCTTGACAACCAGGACTGGGTATGGGGCGTTGGGCTATTAATCAGCGGTTTACTTTTTGCTATTGCAGCATATAGATACGGAATTGAGAAAATTAGGACGGAGATCATCAATAAGTCCAGCGATATTTACGTTGGCCGCTGGTGGACTTACTGCATTGCTCTTTTCCCGGTTATGTTTGCAATACTCTTCGGCTGGTGGGTCGTGCAGGCAATCAGCTGGTATCCCAACAACTGGTGGAATCCCTTTGAGACCTTCAGCGTAGGCACTATGGTGGTGCAGTGGGTAATTTCTGCTATTGTCTGGTTAGCATTAAATAACTGGCTGGCGGATTGGATCAAAGCTAAGTCACCGTATATCGCCGTAGATGTTACAAAATCCGCTGCTAAGGAGGCGAAGTAAATGAACGGCCAGACCGCATTCTGGATGATAGTGATGCTTTTAATTTACTTCGGAGGTTTTACTTTCTTCGCAAGCATTGCCTCAAAATCGGAAAGAAATAAATAAAAAAAAACTGGGCCTCTTTTAAAGGAGGCCCTTTTTGTATACCTTTCTTAAGATTTATTATATAATATATTTGCCAGATAAATTCTAAATGTTATCCCTTTTGAATAAATAATTCACAAAGGTCGGTAATTTATATTCAAAGGGGGTAAAGGCCTTGCCCAGAGTTAATGTCCTTTTTTTGGATGAGGCGTTAAGCGGGCAAAAAAGGCTTTTAAACAGGGCTCAGCACATTATAAATCTCCCAAATTTAAAAGGCGTAAGATATATGCTGGAAAAAAGCAAATTGGAAGAAATAAAAAATAAACTTGACCTGAAAATGCCGGGTATAGTCTACCTGGGGTCTGGAGATTTCCACCATTTTTCCAAGTTAATGATAGAAATGACTCGAAAAAAACCCGTTCTCGTGCTGATTGACCACCATTCCGACATGTTTGAAAGTCCAGGAGAAGTCATTACATGCGGTTCCTGGGTAAGAGACCTGGTAAAGGAAAATAAAATAGAAAAGTGTGTGATAATAGGGTTAAATAGAAAGGATTATGAATTTTTTAGAAACAGCGAATATAAAAAAGTTTTTTTTATACCCGAAGATTTACCCCAGGAGGTAAGGATTTACTATTTAATGAAAGAACTTTCCGACCAGGATGCTCCGGTTTACATCAGCATAGATAAAGATGTATTATCAAAAGATTACGCAGCTACCAATTGGGATCAGGGCACCATGACCTTAGAAGAACTTTTAGAGATAATAGAAATCATTGCCAGGACCAAAAGACTTATCGGAGTTGATATTTGTGGGGAGTGGAAGCAGGCAACCGGTAATTACATATCGGGGATGCTTGATAAGGAAAAAATTTTAAAAAATGAAGAAAGTAATCTAAGAATATTAGACAAACTTATAAAAGTATGGTAAAAAATTAATTATAAAGATGATTATACTATATTCGGGGAGGTAATAATATGGATATCCGTGCCGATGTGGCGGTAATTGGAGGAACCGGGTTTTATGCTTTTCTGGATGATGTAAGGGAAATTACGGTAGAAACTCCTTATGGACCGCCCAGCGATAAAATTGCCATTGCAAAAATTAAGGATAAAAACGTAGCTTTCCTGCCAAGACATGGCAAGGACCACAGGATTCCACCCCATATGATAAATTACAGGGCAAATATTTACGCATTAAAACAGCTCGGGGTAAAGAGAATACTGGGCCCCTGTGCCTCCGGCAGCCTACAGCCTCATGTAAAACCGGGAGATTTTGTTATTTGCGATCAATTTGTAAACAGGACCTGGGGCAGAAAAGATACTTTTTACGATGGACCGATAACCACCCATATTGGAGGGTCGGAACCCTACTGCCCGCAGCTAAGGAAAATAGCAATTGAAGTGGCAAAGGAAAAGGGTCTTCCTGTCCACGAAAGGGGCACCGTGGTGGTAGTTCAGGGACCGAGATTTTCCACAAAAGCTGAAAGCAAAGAATTTTCCAGCCATGGCTGGGAAGTAATTAATATGACCCAGTACCCGGAAGTAGTGCTTGCAAGAGAACTGGAAATTTGTTATGCTAATATCACCCTGGTTACGGACTACGACGTGGGGCTTGAAGGACATCCCGATATTGAACCTGTCAGCCATGAAATGGTGCTGAGAGTTTTTAATGAAAATATAGGTAAACTCAAAGATTTAATATACACTATTATCGAAAGGATTCCTGAAGAAAGGACCTGCAGGTGTAAGGATGAATTAAAACACGCCAGGATGAGCTGATAATAATCCGAGGAAGGTGTAAAATAAAATGCTTCTTTTAAAAATAAAACAAATGGTGGTAGAATACGGAGAAAAGATAGTTAAAGAAGGCCTTGTGGTGGCGACCTGGGGGAACATCAGCGCCAGAGAAGAGGGCGAGGATATCTTTGTAATAACCCCATCGGGAATGAACTATATGACCTTAGAACCAGAAGATATTGTAACGGTGGATATCAACGGAAAGCAGGTTTGTCCGGGAAGGAAACCCTCGGTAGAGACGCCCCTTCATGCAGCCATATACAGGGCAAGACCGGATGTGGGAGCAATAATACATACACACAGCACCAATGCCAGTGCCTGTGCGGCGGCCAGGGTTGATATCCCGTGCATTATGGAAGATTTAGCTTCGATGGTGGGAGGCCCCGTCAAGGTCGCTGAATACGCCCTAACGGGTACAGAAAAACTTGCGGAAAATGCTGTAAAGGCGTTGGAGAACAGGAATGCGGTGCTTCTTGCAAATCACGGTGTAGTAAGCGTTGGGAGGAATTTAGAAGAAGCTTTTAAAATAAGCCTCCTGGTGGAAAAAGGTGCCGAGATTTTTCTAAAATCCCGGATTCTCGGCGGGCCGGTTTCCTTAGATGAAGAGGAGGTAAAATATTTAAGGGAATTCTATATTAAATCGTATGGGCAAAAATAAAAAAATGTATTATAATTAGTTAGAATCATTTACCTTTTGCTGGTTTGAGGAAGGAGTACGAAATGCCAAAAAAAAACTGCGAGATTTCTTCCAAAGTAGATTACAGCCTTCTGGCTAAAAAACAAATTCTTGAATTTCTTGAAGGACTTAAGGGGAAAGACTATACGGTAAAAGAATTGAACCGTTCGATGAAAAAATTATTTAAAATGGGCAAAATGGTGGTGCCAGTTTGCTTATCCAAGTTAAAGGAAAGTGATGAAGAACTGGCACCAATAATTTGTTATGCTTTAGAATACGCCAATGATTATTCCCTTGTAAGTCCTCTAATGGATATATTGATTATGCCCGGCGTTTCGGACAAGGTCAAAACAAGGATACTTTCCGTGCTTGCTCATTACGGAGTGGATGCAACCGAGCTGCCCTTAGAATACATCTTAAAGGATTACAATAGAATTACCCGGGTATCCATGATGGAAATGCTTGAGGATATAAACAGGGATTATTTTTTAATCCCTTATATACTGGAGGACCTTCAGGATTTTCCTTTAGAATCCAAGTTAAACTATATTTACGATATAGGTTGTTACAGGATGGAAAAATCGATCCCCTTGCTGGAGGTTCTTGCAAAAGTGGATGAAGCCCCCGTAGCAGAAGAAGCAGTAAAAGCAATAAGTAAAATAAAAACGGGGAAGGCTTTGTTTGTTTTAAACAGGTTGCTAAAGCAGTTAAAGGATGAAAAGGTAAAAAAGATAATAGAGAGGGAAATTCTAAGACTAAAATTTTCCGGCATATGCGAAAGCACCTTCGAACGACCATTTAAACTTAAGCAGCCCTATAAAATATTGCTTACCGCCATAGATGGGCTCGGGAGCAGGGCTTTATGGGTGGTTTGGAAACACCCTCTTTTAAAAAGAAAATACTGTTCCGTCAGCTTTCTTATAAATATTTCTTCGGGAATAAAGGACTGCTGGAGCGTTTCCCGCTTAAGCTTGAAGGAATTCAAGGAATCGTCAAAAGACCTGTCGAGAACCACTGTTATTGCCGAAATAGATGGCAGTTATGCAATAAAGCTTTTGGAGGATGCCATATGGCAGAATAATAAATCGGGAAATCCGCTGCCCTATCAGTATTATTTCTGGCAGGGGGTAATCGAAGATAGCTTATCCACCGAAATAGTTCCAACCCCTTATATACCTGACTTTAATGAATACGATTTAGGTGAAATAAAATTGAACCATAATTATCTAATAAAAAATTTCGAACTACTAAATTACCCTTTGTTTGAAGATTGGTTTTTCTCGGAACCAAAGGTATACGATTTTGCAGAAGAATATAAATCTAAAAAAGGGTTTTTTCTTAAAAAACTTACTTTGGAAAAAACTGAAAAATTATTTTTTCAGTTTACGGAAGAAATAATTTTGCCCCGGTTGAATATTTTAAAAAGAATGCTGGAGCTTTCGGCGGATTTTTTGAGACTTTTGGATGAGAAAGAGTTAGTAAAAGTAGTGCTTTCGGCAATCCTCCATTTGGATATGCAGCCTATATATTATCACCCACTAATACAGAGAATAATAATTGAAAGCCTGAAAGTTGCTCTGACAAACTTGAAAAATGGTTTTGATATAAGGTTGAACCCTGAAGTCTTCGATTAATTTATACTATTATGAAACACGAGGAGGTATGACTCTTGGCAAAAAGATATCTTTTTACATCCGAATCCGTAACTGAAGGACATCCCGATAAGATTTGCGACCAGATATCCGATGCAATCCTTGATGCAATTTTAGAGAAGGACCCGATGGCAAGGGTTGCCTGTGAAACTGCCGCAACGACGGGACTTGTACTGGTGATGGGGGAAATCACCTGCGAATGCTATGTGGATATACCCAAAATTGTGAGAGAGACAATAAGAGAAATAGGGTACACAAGGGCAAAATACGGTTTTGACTGCGATACCTGTGCGGTAATTACCGCTATTGACGAACAGTCCCCGGATATAGCTATAGGGGTAAATACTGCTCTGGAAATCAGGGAAGGTGAATTTCAGGACGAACTTGACAAAATCGGTGCGGGAGATCAGGGCATGATGTTCGGGTTTGCGGTGGACGAGACTCCGGAATTAATGCCCATGCCGATTATGCTCGCCCACAAACTGGCCAGAAGACTTGCGGAAGTAAGAAAAACAAAACTCTTACCCTATTTAAGGCCCGATGGGAAGACCCAGGTAACTATAGAATACGAAGATGGAAGACCGGTAAGGGTAGATAAAATAGTTGTCTCCGCTCAGCATAAATCCACCATTGACCTTGCTACACTAAAGCAGGATATTATCGAGGAAGTAATAAAAAAGGTTGTTCCTGAAGAGCTGATGGACAAGAATACTAAATTTTATATTAATCCTACAGGAAGATTTGTTATCGGAGGTCCTCACGGAGATTCGGGATTGACGGGAAGAAAGATAATAGTTGATACTTATGGGGGTTATGCAAGACACGGCGGCGGTGCTTTTTCCGGAAAAGATCCGACAAAGGTGGACCGCTCGGCTTCCTATGCTGCAAGATACGTTGCAAAAAATGTGGTAGCGGCAGGACTTGCGAAAAAATGCGAGGTACAGGTAGCTTACGCCATAGGTGTAGCTCATCCCGTATCTATTATGGTAGATACTTTTGGTACCGGGATAATTCCCGATGAAAAGATTAAAGACCTGATATTAAAGCACTTTGATCTGCGCCCCGGTGCTATAATAAGAGACCTTGACCTTAGAAGACCCATTTACCGCCAGGTAGCGGCTTACGGGCATTTTGGAAGAACTGACCTTGATGTTCCCTGGGAAAAAACCGATAAAGCAGATATTTTGAGAAAAGAAGCGAGCAGCCTGTAAACGGGCTGCTAATTTTTTTTCAATTTTTCCGGTGCTTTCGAATATAAATAAGATATATAAAAATATATAGGGGGATTCTCTATGTTAGTGGAAGCATTGTTAGAAAAATACGGGGCTTTTGCTGTAATTTTTTTTGCAATTATTGGAGTACTTTATATTATGCACCTTTTTAGCTTAATAGTTTTAAGAAAAAAAGCAGGCAAGATTATGCCGGCGTTATTTATTCTGGTGGAGAATGCTCAGGATGAAATAGAAGGTTTCATCAGGAATTTGTTTAATGCCGGCATAATGGAAAGGGTTCTTGAATTAAACGTGATTGACATTGGTTCACGGGATGAAACTTTAGAAATTTTAAAACGATTATCCGAAGAAATGGGAATTAATGTATTTGAAGGAATTAATGGGCTGGAAACCGAAATTCTAAAATACCCCTATATGATATCGATAGATTTAAGAAAATTGAAGCCTGTGGAGGCTTTAAATTGCCTCGTGTCGAATTTTATAGAAAAAACAAAAATTAGGACGAATATCCCAGAAAAAATAGGACCTTAGTCGACTATTTTTTACAAGAAATTTGTTTAGCATATATATTAAAGGACCCTGAACTAAAAATTTAGTGCCCCCCTTTCTTTCTGAGGAAAGGCCCATAAAGATGTATGGGCCTTTTTATTTTATGGTAAAAATGGAAGGAATTATCAAATTCCTATAGAATAATATATTAAAAAATAAAAAAAATCTTTTTGGGAGAACAGGGCTATGAAAGATAAAATAAGAAAACTATTCAAGTTCGCAGTGGTAATAGCCGGTGCGTTCTTACTTTTTAGGGCTTATGAAGAAATAAATCACACCGTGTTAATTACGAACTTATCAACGGGTTTGTTATTCTTAGCAGCAATGATTGCGGCAGAATTATCCCAGGTAAACCTGGGCAAATACAGGGTCAGCTCGGAATTTGGACTTTTATATTCAATGATTTTTATTTTCCACTATCAAATTGCTCTAATTATAAAAGTTATTTCTGCTTTTTTGAGCGAAATCTACTACAGAGTTAAAAACGGCAATGATAAGGAAATTGTTTCAATGTCCTTATTCAATACTTCTCAATATGTTTTAAGTTTCTTATCCGGTATTTATTCCTATATGGCCCTTAAAAAATATCTATATAATCCGTACCAAAATGTGATATTGACGGAAATACTGATACAGGGGATAGCAATATTCTGCTATTACTTCACCAATATGGTCTTAGTAAACACCTATTTATTACTTGATAGCAGAAAATTCGAAAAAGGCGAAATTATAAGATTGGCTTTGGTTGACCTTTCTTCCTATTTTGCCTTAGTCCCCGGAGGTATTCTAATTGTACTTTTTAATAATTTATTCAAAAATTTTATCGGCCTGTTTTTAGGATTTTTTATATACTTTTTAATAGTATATATATACAGGCTTTATTTTGATTTGGTTTCATTAAATGGTGAATTGACCGCACTTTACGATCTGGGGGTTTCTTTTATATCCACATTAAATAAAGAGGATTTAATAAAAAAATTGATGAATGCAATTAAAATTTTAGTCCCCTGGGATGTAATTGTCTTATTTTTATATAAAGAGGGGAGGCTCATCCCCGAGGCTTTTGAAGGGGTCATATCGGCACCTGTTCCCGGTAAAGAGGGACAGGAATTATTATGGAAGGTTTTTTACAGCGGGAAGGGAGAAATAATAAAAGACCTTTCAAAATGTAAGGGGTGTACCAAATACTTCGGCGATGGTAAAAGGAGTTCTGCCCTTCTTGTACCTCTTGTAAATAAAGATGATAAATTTGGCGTACTAATGGTAGGCAGCAGGAGAAAAGGAATTTACAAAGAAAAGCATCTCAAGATAATTAGCATTATTTCCCATCAAGCTGCCGCTGCCATGACCAACGTCCATTTGTTCCTGGAAACAAAAGAAATGGCGATTACGGATAGCCTTACGAAACTCTACAATAGAAGGTATTTATTCAGTGAATTTAAAAAGATTTCAGGAAGGGAAAATAACAAAGAAGAAATCAGCATTATTATTTTTGATATAGATTATTTTAAACAGATTAACGATGAATACGGCCATCTAATTGGAGATGAAATTTTAAAAAAGGTAGCCATGTGCATAAAAAATAACGTAAGGGAAAACGATATAGTTTGTAGATATGGAGGGGAAGAGTTTGTTGTGCTTCTTCCCAATATGGGATGTGAGGAAGCATTTAAGGTAGCTGAAAGAATAAGAAAAATCATAGAGCGCACGGAAATGGCTAAGTCCGAGGATGGTTTGGGAATTTATGTCACCGTTAGTGCCGGAGTTTCTTCCATTTCGGTGGAAGATGATATGGAGAGGTTTTTGAAAAAGGCTGATGAAGCTCTTCTCTTCGGTGCAAAGAGGATGGGAAGGAACAGGGTGGTCAATTTTAAAAATATTGATATGCCGCTATAAAAGCGGTATTTTTTATTGCTAAGAAAGACAAAAAATGTTATAAAAAATTAAAGGGAACGCAAGGTTATAAAGGAGAAAAATTATGACGACTTTTTTCACAGAAGATTTATCTACTGTATATGAATTTCTTTCTTCTGGTTTTATAAGAGGCATAGGAGAATCTACAGCAAGAAGGATAATCGAACACTTTAAAGAAAATACCTTAGAAGTCCTTAAAAATAACCCCGAAAGATTAATGGAAATTGATGGAATAAAGAAGAAAAAATACAAAATGATTTTCGAATCCTTACAAAGTTTCCAGGGAATTTTAGATGTAATACTTTTTTTAAGAAAGTATGATTTAAAGGTTTATACCATACTGAAAGTTTGTAATATACTCAAGGAAAAACCTTTGGAATCAATTAAAAAAAATCCTTACCTGCTAATAGGAATAGATAATATTGATTTTTTTATTGCGGACAGGATTGCAAGGTCCTTGGGTATTCCTGGCGATGACGAGAACAGAATTGCGGCTGGGATTAGACATATTCTTTTGAAGGCTTCTGAAGAAGGACATGTCTTTCTACCTTTAAAGGACCTCCTTTTACAATTGGGATCATTGCTTTCCCTGGATATAGAAAAATTAAGATATATTATAAATGAGGGACAAGATAAAATTACTTTTGAGGATATTGCAGTTGTCAAAACAAAAGAAGAGGATAGGGTTTACCTTAAATCCTTTTATAACATGGAAAAAAGCATTGCCCGGAAAATCTTTCAAATCATTGGGGAAAACCATTCCATAAAAATTGATGGGAAAGAAATAGAAGAGATTGAAAAAAAAGCCGGAGTGAAACTGGCGGAAAAACAACGACAAGCCCTTTTCAAAGCTGCGGAAAATCGAATATTAATTATAACGGGGGGCCCGGGCACGGGAAAAACCACCCTGATAAAGTGTCTCAACGAATTTTTCAGAAAAAGAAAAATGAAGGTGGCTCTCTGTGCGCCAACGGGCAGGGCGGCCAAGAGAATGGCAGAAGCCACTTCCTGCAAAGCATTCACCCTTCACAGGTTACTGGAATACGGTCAGGATATTTTGGGAAACTTTGCAAGATCAGAGGAAAACCCTCTTGAAGAAGATGTAATTATCGTAGATGAGATGTCTATGGTAGATGTAAGTTTGATGTACCATCTATTATCCGCTTTGAAGGAGGATGCCAGGATAATACTTGTGGGAGATAAGGACCAGCTTCCTTCCGTTGGTCCCGGATGCGTTTTAAGGGACCTGATAGCCAGCGGTAAAATAGAAACGATTTTTTTGGACCAGATATTCAGACAGGCCAGCGATAGCCTTATTGCAGTTAATGCCCATAGAATTAATAAAGGGTACATACCCTTTTTAAATAAAAAAAACAGCGATTTTTTTCTTTTACAGGCAGAGTCTCCCGAAGAAATATTAAAAAGAATAATAGAGCTGGTCTGTGAAAGAATCCCCATCTTTGGCAATTATAGTCCGATGGAAGATATTCAGGTTATAACTCCGATGAAAAAAACATTGATTGGAGTTGAAAACCTTAATAAAAATTTGCAGGAAGTTTTAAATCCCAAGGGGCAAAACAGAAAAGAACTGGTGTATAAAGGGACCGTATTCAGGCAAAATGACAAGGTAATGCAGATAAAAAATAATTATCAAAAAGATGTTTTTAACGGAGACATAGGGAAGATTGTAGATATAAGAGAAGAGGGGGAAATAGTAGTAGTTTATCAGGATGTGGAGGGCGAAAAAGAAGTCACGTATAAAGAAGAAGAGATAGAAGAACTTACCCTGGCTTATGCCCTTTCGGTGCACAAAAGTCAGGGGAGCGAATATCCGGTAGTAGTAATGCCAATTTCTTTTGCGCATTATTCAATGTTAGACAGGAATCTACTTTACACTGCCGTTACCCGGGCTAAAAAACTGCTGGTGCTGGTGGGAACAAAGCAGGCGTTATTTTACGCCGTTAAAAATGTTAAAAATATTAAAAGATACAGCGGTTTAAGAGATTTTTTAGAAGAAGAATTTAAGCCATAGGGGGTATTTGCAATGGATGAAAAATTTAAAAAGTTAGAGGAGTATTTAATTAACCTGAAAAAAGTTTTAGTTGCCTTTTCGGGGGGTGTAGACAGTAGCTTCCTTTTGAAAGTTTGTCTTGATACTCTCGGCAGGGAAAACGTACTTGCGGTAACGGTAAGCATGCCCGCGGTACCCCGAAGGGAATTAGAAGAAGCCAGAGAAATCGCAAAATACCTGGGCGCGAACCATATTGTCTTGATACCCAAAATGCCCAGCAAGGAAAAAATATTTGAAAATCCTCCCGAAAGGTGTTATATATGCAAGAAGGATCTATTTACTGAATTGATAGAGCTGGGGAGAGAAAAAGGGATAATGAATGTCATGGATGCCAGTAATGCCGACGATGAAAAGGATTACAGGCCGGGACTAAAAGCCTTGCAGGAATTGAATATAAAAAGTCCTCTTAGAGAACTTAGATTTACAAAGGAAGAAATAAGATTTTACTCAAAAAAACTGGGTCTTCCTACTGCGGAAAAACCTTCTTTAGCATGCTTGTTCACTCGATTCCCTTATGGAGAAAGAATTACCGAAGAAAAGCTATTTATGGTGGAAAAGGCGGAGGATGTTTTAAAAGAACTGGGTTTTACCCAGTACAGGGTTAGGGCTCATAATAATCTGGCCAGAATCGAGGTTTTTGATAGGGAGATTGACAGGTTTTTTGATAAAGATTTGAGGGAAATAATTATTAAAAACTTTAAAGATATAGGATTTAAATACGTATCCTTGGACTTAGAGGGTTACAGGACGGGGAGTATGAATTAAAATTAGGAGGGGGCATTTTGGATATAAAGGATATTTTGCAAAAGGTGCAAAATCACCAGATGAATATTGATGAAGCTATAGAAAAACTAAAAAACCTTCCCTTTGAGGATTTGGAGTTTGCCAAGATTGATTATCATAGAAGCCTTAGAAGGGGTGTACCGGAGGTAATTTTTTGCCAGGGTAAAAAAAAGGATCATATAGTGAAAATAGTCGAAGCAATGATGAAGAAAGGCACAAATATTATGGGTACAAGGGCTTCCCTGGAGGTTGTGGAGGGAGTAAAAGAAGTAGCAGAAAACGTTCGGTATTTTGAAGAAGCAAGAATTTTTTACATTGAAAATCAAAAGGTTATAAAAAACAAAGGGAAAATAGCGGTTGTTTGTGCGGGCACTTCGGATATTCCCGTTGCGGAAGAAGCGGCGGTTACGGCAGAGATTTTTGGAAACAGGGTTGATAGGCTTTATGATGTGGGCGTTGCGGGTATCCACAGGCTATTTATGAATCTCAATTTAATTAAACAAGCAAATGTGGTAATTGTAGTTGCGGGGATGGAAGGTGCGCTGGCAAGTGTTGTAGCGGGGGTCATTGATAAACCGGTTATTGCTGTTCCCACGAGCGTGGGATACGGTGCAAATTTCAATGGGCTTTCAGCACTTCTTACTATGCTAAACAGCTGCGCGGGTGGCATAACGGTTGTCAATATTGATAACGGGTTCGGGGCAGGATTTGCGGCCCATTTGATTAACAGGTTAGGGGGAATTGAAAATGAGGATTCTTTATCTTGATTGTTTTTCCGGTATAAGCGGCGATATGTTCCTGGGAGCGCTGCTGGATTCAGGGGTAAATGTGGAGGAGTTCTTGACGGAAATTAAAAAACTTCCTGTAGAATTTGAAATTGAAGTGAAAGAAACATATAAAAACGGAATCAGAGGTAAGGATGTTTATATAAAAACCCATGAACATCATCCCCATCGGGGGTTAAAAGAAGTAACTGAGGTTATTAAAAAAAGTGAAATAAAGGAAAAAGTAAAGCAAAATGCATTGAAAGCTTTTGAAAAATTGGCAAGGGTGGAGGCAAAAATTCACGGAGTTTCGGAAAATGAAATACATTTTCACGAAGTAGGTGCAGTAGATTCAATAGTAGATATAGTGGGGGCCTTCATTCTTGTAGATCTTATTTCGCCTGATAAGGTTGTCTTTTCCCCTGTAAATGTGGGAAGCGGTACGGTCAAATGCGCTCACGGGATTTTGCCCGTTCCTGCTCCTGCTACCTTAGAGCTTTTAAAAGGAATTCCGGTTTACTCCCGGGGCGAAGGAGAACTTACAACTCCGACAGGGGCTTTGCTTGCAGTGATGCTCTCTTCAGAATTCGGTAATCTACCGGAGGGGAAAGTAATCTCTTTTGGATACGGTTTTGGGAAAAAAGATATCGGTAATTTAAATGCTTTAAGGGCGATATTAATAGAATCAAAAGAAGAGACGAAGAAATCATCATTAAATACAAGCCGGGATAGGATTTTTGTGATGGAAGCAAATATAGATGATATGAACCCACAACTTTACGATTCTGTAGTAGAAAAGCTTTTTAAGGTGGGAGCTTTGGATGTTTATTTAACGCCGATTATAATGAAAAAGGGAAGACCGGCAGTTAAGCTTTCCTGTCTTGTTGGACTGGATAAAAAGGATGAAATAATAAATACTATATTTGATGAGACTACTACAATAGGTGTAAGATATTACGAGGTAGAAAGGGAGAAAGCTGAGAGGTGTTTTAAAAAGGTAAATACTTCCATTGGGGAAGTTACAGTAAAAGTATCCACTTTCGGCAAAAACCAGCAAAAGATAACACCCGAGTTCGATGATATAAAAAAACTTGCCCATGAAAAAAATATCCCTGTTAGAAAGGCTTATGAGGTAATTTTTTCGGAAATCCAAAGAAATGAATAAAATTATTTTTAAAATGATACAAATTCTCTCCAATATGTTATAATTTTCAAGGAAAATAATGAAGCGGGAGTGTGTGAAATGGAAGAAAAGGTTAGGGTAAGATTTGCGCCAAGCCCTACGGGAAGCTTACATATTGGCGGCGCAAGGACTGCGCTTTTTAATCTTTTGTTTGCAAGGCACAATAACGGTACCTTTATACTTCGCATAGAGGATACGGATACGGAAAGGTCTACGGAAGAATCCGTAAAACAAATAATAAGGTCCTTGAAATGGCTTGGGCTTGATTGGGACGAAGGCCCCGATAAAGGTGGAGATTACGGGCCCTATTTTCAGTCCATGAGACTTGAGCTTTATAGAAAAGAAGCACAAAGGCTTGTGGAGAAAGGAAAGGCCTATTACTGCTATTGTACGCCTGAAGAACTGCAGGCAAAAAGAGAAGAGGCATTAAAACAGGGAAAGGCTCCAAGGTACGATGGCTGCTGCAGAAATTTAACCCAAGAGCAAAAAGAGCAGTTTGAAAAGGAAGGCAGGAAGCCGGTTATAAGGTTAAAAATAAATGAAGAAGGGCAAACCATAGTGGAAGATATTATAAGGGGGACGGTAATATTCGAAAATTCTGTCCTGGATGACTTTATTATAATGAAATCCAACGGAATTCCCACCTATAACTTTGCCTGTGTGGTGGACGACCATGCTATGAAAATTACCCATGTAATAAGGGCGGAAGAACACCTATCCAATACCCCGAAGCAGATAAAAGTTTATGAAGCCCTGGGTTATGAGATGCCTAAGTTTGCCCATGTTCCAATGATTCTGGCTCCTGATAGAAGCAAACTGAGCAAGAGGCACGGAGCTACATCGGTAGAGGAATTTCGCGATCAGGGGTATTTAGCCGAGGCTATTGTAAATTACCTTACCCTTTTAGGATGGTCGCCGGAGGGTAATGAAGAAATATTTGGTATGGATAAAGCTATAAAGGAATTCACCTTAGAAAGGGTAAACAAAACCGCTGCCATTTATGATGTAAAAAAACTTACATGGATAAACGGCCACTATTTGAGGGAGTTAGATGGAGGATATATTACTGACCAGACTATACCCTTTTTAATAAAGAAAGGGATCATTGAAGAAAAAGAAGTAAAGCAAAATTACGACTACATTAAGGAAGCGGTGATACTTTCAAGGGATAGAGCACGAACCCTGGAAGAACTGGCGGATATGATTTCGTTTTTCCTTAAAGATTTCGATTATTACGAAGAAAAGGGTGTTAAAAAACATTTCGAAGACATAAAAACGGCGGAGCTTTTGGAAAGGACGGCCCGGAAACTGGAAGGGATTGGAGAGTTTACAAAAGAAAACGTCGAGTTAAAGATAAGAGAACTGGCAGACGAAATGGGTATAAAAGCTGCGGAAATCATTCATCCTACAAGACTTGCCGTAACCGGACGTACTGTAGGCCCCGGACTTTTCGAGATACTCGCCCTTTTGGGAAGGGAAAAGACCGTAGAAAGACTGAAAAAAGCAGCTTTGTGGATAAAAAACAGGAATTAAAGGCGGGGAAAAGAATTCCCCGTCTTTAAATTTCCTGTTTTTATTTGTTAATAATTTTTTCTTCGACTTTTAAAAGATTTTCCCGGGCAATTTTCAAGTAGTCTTCAGGTTTTAAGGTTTTTACTTCCTCCATTGAGGCGCATATTTCCAATGTAAGCATACCATTATAGTCTTTGGGGAAATCATCTGCAAAGCTTTCCCAGTCGATACTTCCTTTAAAAGGAACGAAATGATTATCCTCATTTCCGTTGTTATCCGAAATATGGGTGCAAAAGAGTCTACTTTTCCATCTTTTGAGGGCAGTAAAAATTCCCTTTCCTGTAAGGACATCGTGGGAGGCATCGTGGCAAAAACCAAGATTTTCATCGTCTATATTTTCTAAGATTAAATCAAGATATTCATTTTTCCGGGTATTTTCAACGGCCAATTTAATATTATATTCTTTTGCCTTTTCTACAACTTTCCACATATTATCAATACCAGCGAGATTTGGCGAAAATTGAGGATTGTCTTCTACATGCAAAACTACCAAATTAATGCCTTTTTCGATACACTCCTCGAACCATAGGGAATACTGGTCAATAATTTTACAAACCATATTTTTTTCGACATGCCATATATAGTTGCAATGTTCATAGGGGAAATGCACATAATCCACGTCCAATCCTATTTCTCTAATAACTTCTGGCATTTCGGTTCTTTTTATTTCCAGTTCATCCTCCCACCAGAGGGAAATGGCGTTAAAACCGGCTTTTTTGATAAGATACGCTCGTTCAAAAAAAGGCAAGATATAGCCGAACCATGAAAAAATTCCCTTTTTATATCGTTTTTGCATTAATAATACCTCCAAGTCTTGTAATTCGCACATTTGTTCGTTTACCCGTATTGCTTTATTATACTTTTTGATATATAATATAATAGCAATAAAAGCTTTAAATTTACAGGGGGGCGTTTGGTTTCGACGGGGGCAGCGGAGATAAAAGCTGCAGGTCGAGCTTTCCGACTCGTTAAACCGGAAGCACGTATAAGTGCCAACGAAGAATTAGCACTTGCTGCTTAATTAACGCAGCACGCCCTTTTTGAAAGCGCCCGGCTTTCAAAAAAGGGTGTCAAAATACCGGGCTTTTCTCTAAGGGTTAGCTTTGGCCCTTCAGGGAGAACTCAAACAAAGCTGGCCGGCTTTCAATCCTGCCCTTGGGAGTGAAACCGGCGAGATCCAGAACAAGGGATAAACCTGTAGAGGCTTTTATCGATGTGCCTTCGGACAGGGGTTCAATTCCCCTCGCCTCCACCAACTTTACCCCTTTCCGTTTCAAACTAATTTAACTGCAGGGAAAAATAATTCACAAAAAGCGGGCTGTAAACCCGCTTTTTTTATACTTTAAACCTGTTAATCATATCATCAAGGTCTTTAACCGCCGAAATCATATCATCGAAAAGTTTTTTTATTTCATCTAAGGTAGCAGCCATTTCTTCAGTAGAGGCTGAAACTTCTTCTGCTGAAGCTGAATTTTCCTGTGTTACCGCACTTATGCTGTCGATTTTATCTGTCAATACCTTTCCTGCATTTTTAGCAGCCTCTATGCTTTGATAGATTTTTTCCATAAGCGGCGTTATTTTATTAACAGCCTCAACTATGTTGGAAAAAGATTTTGTGGTATTTTCTGATATGCTTTTTTGTGCTTCAATGTATTTTCCCGTTTCCTCAATGCCTTTGCTTGTCCTTTCAATGCTTGCGATAATCTCACCTAAAAGAGAAGATATACTTTTAGCGGATTCTTTTGAGTTTTCGGCTAATTTTCTGATTTCCCCTGCAACAACGGCAAAACCTCTTCCGTTTTCACCGGCTCTTGCTGCTTCGATAGCCGCATTAAGTGAAAGCAGGTTGGTCTGTTCTGAAATATCTTTAATAGTTTCTGTAATATTGTTAATTTCGCTAACCGTATTTGACAGCCCCCGGGTCATATCAATAATTCTCTGATAAAGGTCTGTAATTTTCTGTATAGACTGATTTAGCTCATTTATCTGTTTATCTCCTTCTTTAACGCTTCTATCAATATCCTCCGTCATTTCGTAAATGATTTTAGCTTCATCTGCGATAATTTCAATGCTCTGGTAGACATTATTAACATTAGCCCCTGCGTCCTGAAGGTCTTTAGCCTGTTCGGTAGCGCCTTCAGCAACCTGTTCTATTGTTTTAGCCAAATCATTTGATACCACCGCAATTTCATTAACTGATTTTTGTATGGTATGCCCTTTTTCCATCGTTATATCGGAAGCGTATTTTATTTTTTTCACCATTTCCCTAACTGCAAGAAGGGTTTTATTAATATTTTTAGCAATGTCTCCTACTTCATCGTTCAATGATAAAAGTTTATCGGAAATATCAAAGGACAAATCACCGTTTGCCATTAGGTCCAAATCCTTTTTAATCTTATTGATAACACCAACGATATTTTTATTAATGAAGAAATTAAAAATAACTATAATTAATAAAATAGAGATTAAAGAAACACCGATAAGGAAGTATATAATTTTGTTGGTGGTCTTATTAATAATATCTATAGGAGTACCTAAAGCCATCATGCCGACGACCGTTCCGTCCTTTTGGGTAAGAGGCATATACATAGTGAAGAAATCTTTTCCCAAAACTTTAGCGGTATTCAGATAATGCTGTTTTTTGCTGATAACTGTTTCAACAACGTTTTGTGCAGCGGTTGTGCCTACTTTTCTTTCTCCATTTTCAATAACGGTAGTTGCAATTCTCTTATCCATAAGGAAAATAGAGCAATCAATACCGGTTAAAGATTTAATTTTGTTAGGGAGGGTGTGGTTATCGTTAATAACAAAATCGCCTTTTTTGAGAGTATTTCCTTCTACATGCCATTCACCGGGGTACATATTGTCCGCAAGCTCGACTGCTAAACTCATGGTAACCCTGAACTTATCCTGAATCATTGACATAGCTAAAGACTTAACATTGCTGGAAACAAAAAAATTGATAACCAAAATGACAGCTAAAAAAGAAGCGATAGTTATAGAGATAATTTTGGATTTAAGAGAGTTAAAGCTGAAGAATGGTTTAACTAATCTCACTGATAGTGCCCCCTTTTTTTATAAATATATATCTAATTATACAGGAAATAAAGACAAGTTTCGACAAAAAATAACAAATTATAAAAGTATAATCTAAATTAAAAAATATTGAAAAAATAACGATTAAACAATAAAATATAAGTAAAAAGACAAAAATATAAATTTCAACAATCTATTATCCCTTTGGCCCCCATAACAGAATATACCCTATAATAAAGGGTTTATTTTTTTATAAAAAGAAAGTATATAAAAAATAAAAAGGAGGAATCAACGATGGTTACAAAAAAGCAAATCAAAACAATAACAGCACTTATAATCTCCGCAATTTTGTTAACGTTAGTTATAACACCGTTAGCAAAAGCGGAGGAAAGGGAAATAAAGGTAGTTATAGACGGAAATGAAGTGACCTTTCCGGACCAAAAGCCGATAATAGACGAAAACGGGAGGGTATTAGTGCCGATAAGGACGATAGCGGAGAAATTTTACTGTGACGACATAAAATGGGATGCACAGGAAAGAAAAGTAACGATAGTTAAAAACAGAAACAGTGAAATAATACTGTGGCTTGACAGCAAAAAAGCATTGGTAAACGGAGAAGAAAAAGAACTCGACACTTCTGCTAAAGCAGTAAACGGAAGGACGATGCTGCCGTTAAGGTTTATATCGGAAACATTTAACTCAAAGGTAGACTGGGACAGTGCAGCATATACGGTAAAGATAACAAAACCGCAGTACAGCCCTTATGTGGACTACACAAAGATAAAGGTAGAAGAAGATAATACGGTAACGCTTTACGTTAAGCTAAAAGACAACCTTCCCGATGATATAGCAAAACTAATGCAAAATAAGAAGAACATAAAGGTGGAATGTAAAGTAAATGAAAAGCAATTGTTTATATTAGACAGTTATAACAAAATAAATATAGACGTAAACCTAAACCAAAAAGTGATGACGGTAAGCAACGTGAAATTCCCATCAAAAACGAATAAAAAGCAGGTAATAAATTACACATTGCTAATAGCAACAGAGGAAAATAGTACGGCAAGCACAGCTTTTGCCAAGTTTGACTATATAATATTAGAAGCCGACCCCAACGCCGAACCGGTAGAAGTAGAAAAAGTAGAATACGAAAAAGGGGATAACCCAAATACTATAAACCTTATAATAACGCTGACAAAAGACCCGGGTCATTATGTAACAGTACAAAATATAGAAATAAAAAAATACGTAAATGGCAAACCTGACAATAAGCTGACCTACTGGTCTAACTGGGAATCTGAACAAAGAAGGCTGTCAATATTAAAAATGCCCGTCCCTGAACCAGCGGACGAACTGCAGGAGGTAACGTTCGTTATAAAATACAACGGAGGGGACAGGGAAGTTACTTTAACGTATGTAGTGCCGAAAAGATAAGGAGGAATAAAAAAATGAAAAAAAAGACAGCGTTAATTTTAATTGCAAGCCTCATAATGACAGGCCTTATATTCCCAACTGTATATGGTGCGGATCAAGACATAACCATAAAAATTGACGGGCAGGTAGTAGTGCCTCCGGACGCAAAACCGTTTATTCAAAACGGAAGGACGCTTGTGCCTATAAGGTTTGTATCCGAAAATTTAGGTGCAACCGTGGATTATAAAAAAGAATATGGATATGAAAAAGTATATATCAAGAAAAACGACCGAACAATCGAAATGACAATAGGGAACAATAACATAAAAATAAATAGCACTGTAGTGAATTATGAAGTAGCTCCGATAATTAAAGATGATAGGACTTTCGTCCCAGTAAGAGTAGTAAGCGAATCACTAGGCTACTTTGTAGGATGGGATGAAAAAAACCTAACAGTATTAATAGACACCACAAAACCGCTACAAAACACAATTATAGGCTATAAAGGGAGCGAAGGCTTTAAATATAAGTATAGATATGATACAGAAAACAAATCCTACTGCAAGCATCTAATAATTCTTGACTTAACATGCCCGATAGAACCACAATATACTGATGCTGAGTACGTTTTGAATTATTTAAAGAACACGGAAAAGGACTCAAAATTCAATGACACAACAGTAAAAGATATAATGAATTATATAAAACAGAAAAAAGAAAGAGAATATGACCTCCCTAACAAAGAATTTTATACTGATAAATACGAAATTTCTATAGGATCAGAATGGGGAAACTCTCTTATCAGCATACTATTTTTTGAAAGGTAGATGTGCTTATGAAGAAAGGAAAAAATAAAAAGCTTATTGCACTGCTTATAATGATTTCTTTCTTCATCTGGCAGAACTACTGCGTATTTGGGATGCCTGCAAATTTCTATGTAGTCCCCAACCGTCCGGGCATCAGTACTTTTCTATCGGAAATCAATAAAGACATCAAAGAAAGATACAAAGAAAATAATTATTTTAAAGAAAAAAATAAAGACGGTATTCCAATAAACAAGGATATGTATGTAAACAGGGGACTGCTGGTGTACGGCGAACCGTTTGGCGAAAGCAAAGAAGGCAGGATAAGGTTTTTAGGATATACAATGTCAGGGGATTACTTTACAAATGAGTATTTTCCTGACGATATGTGGAAGGGTGGAAACCTCGAAGATAGAAATTGGATAGAAAGACCTTGGGAAAAAGGTTTAACATTTAGAGGGAAAATAATATGTGGAAATAAATTTGACGGCAATTCTATCTTAACGGATGCAATAAAGAAAGGGCTAAGCTATTTTTATGAAAGCGACGGCAAATTTTCATATGCAAACAGCAAAATGGAGTGGAGCAAATATGTCCATATACTTCAGCCTCCGACGAAGTGGACATGGGGAATAGGTGTAGCATGGCACAACATAAACGGTAAAACATGGTATAAGACTATACCAATGGCACCATTTGACATGCCTTCTCCTGCCAATTTAAAAGCGGTAATATACGACAGCACAGTGAAGTTAAAAGTAGGAAACAACTGCACATATAAGGCAAAAATAACAAACCAAAGCGGAGAAGAAATAGTTTTTACTTACCATAATATTCTTTAAGCCAAATAACCGTATCAAATACTGTTTGCTTTATGGGTCTTGTATAATACCCCAATTCTTTTTTTGCCTTTTCACAGCTGAAGTTGCAATTAGTTCTTAATGTATAAATGGAATAAGAAGTAAAAGTAGGTTTTTCTTTTGATATACTGTAATAAATGTCTGCAAAATAAGAAAAAAATAATGCCGTATTGATATTGATGGTGTACTTCGGCTTTTTGATACCTGTAAATTCTTCCAGATAGGAAAAAAGCTGCTCGATTGTAATGGTCTCTCCTGAAAGGATGTAGTTTTCTCCTCTTTTCCCTTTTTCCCATGCTAAGATTATCCCTTGAGCTACATCCCTTACATCGACGAAATTGTAAGCACCCTTTATTGAAAATTTCTGTTTATTATTTATATAATCAATTATAACTTTGTTAATAAAGGATATTTTATAATCATAAGGGCCGATAACGCCGGAAGGATGGACTATTACCGGTTCCAAGCCGTAATCTTGAGATTTAAATACCAGGTTTGTAGCAATAGCTTTAGATTTTGCATAATCACCGATTACATTGTTTGGATTAAAATCCTTGCTTTCTTTTATAATAATACCTGCGGGTTCTTCTTTTAAAGCATGAACCGAGCTGACATATATTAAATCTTTGATGCCATTTTTTATACATGCTTTTATCACATTTTCCGTTCCTTTAACATTGATATCGTAAACCTTCTTATCCCTTTTAAATATAGAAATGCGGCTTGCGAGGTGAAATACGGCAGAGCCGTTTTTAAAGCAGGATGTAATTTTTTCCTCATCGCGCACATCTGCAAATTCGATTTGGACATCCAATTCTTTTATAGGTGTTAAATCTTCAAAAGGCGGCACTATTATTCTTATTTCATGTCCTTTTTCCAGTAATTTTTTAACCAAAACGTTTCCAATATGCCCCGTTCCTCCTGTAACTATAATCAAAATAACCCTCCCACCAATAATATTAGTCTATGGGGAGATAATTTTTTAATTACCTTTTCTTTTTTGCCTATTTAAATTATATAATTTTAATCATTTTTTTAATAGAAGTTCATAAGCAAACTTAATAAAAAATTTGCGTAGTCGGAGAAACTCATGCAATATTTTTAACTTTATTTAAATTTAAAAGGTGAATATTAAAAAATAGTTGTTTATATTTTTTTAACTTATTCCCTGCCTTTCATACACGCCCTTACCTGGCGGGGACTTCCCGACAGGGAAAGTTAAAAGTAATTATCGGGGTAAATAATTTCTCATTCCACGGAAAGGGGCATCATAAGGCACGGTTCCCCTCCATTTATCCCTCCCCGCGCCCCTTGCCTTTGCCCTGCCGGGACCTTATTTTGCAGCCAAGCCGTAAGGCGGCGCACGACAGGGACGGAGTTGGGATTGCCAAGCAATGAAAGGAGGTGAAAACAAAGAAGCCGGTGTTGTCCGGCTCTGAAAAACTGTGGTATAATTAAAATTGTTAAGGCAAGTGGCAAATACCTCATTGAAATAAAAATAATCATAAAAAAGAAAGTAGCTTAGAGAAAGCTACTATACCCTAACTGACTCGCTAGTATTTTCTACACTTGCCTCATCGGCACCTCACTTATATTATACCTCTTTTAATTCGTATTTATCAAATAGTTTTTTAAAAGACTATCGTTAGGTACGGTTCGTGGAAAGATGTCTTTCCGCCTAGTTTCCGCCCAAGAATATATTAAGTTATTATTTGTAGGATGACTATTTTATAACGGAAATAAATAAAGGAGCAAATCAATCAGGAAATTTCAATCAGGTAATTAATATTTATGCCTACAATTGCTAATAACAATTGTGGATTTAAACACATATGGTTCGCCTCCACCAAATGTAAACTAAAATTTTGATACAAAAAAACCCGCTGATTTCAGTGGGTTTTAGTGTTTTTTGGTAAAAATAAAGTGAAATTTATTGCGTTTTTGATGCTAATTATATTAAATTATTTGACTTTGATGCACACCCCTTTCAATTTTTAATGAGGGGTGTGCATTTTTAGTTAGGGGTGTGCACTTTTTGGCGGAAATAAGTGGAGTGGGTTGATATAACGCTTATGAAACAAGGCTTTTATGTTTTAGGGTTGGAACTACAACATGAATTACCAAATCTGCACTAAAATGAGATACCATCGCTATTTCTAAGCTGTACTGCCAAAATAAATATCCGAATAATATTCCAGCTATAGCATTCAAGATAATTGTCCTCAATATCACAATAGTATTCAAGCCAAAAAGATTTTTAGCTGGGGGGAGATGGCCAGCTGAAATAAAATTGCAGTAAATATATTGGCTATCCAAAATGAGAATGGACCGCTAACATACATGTACTATGCATAAGATAAGTATATGGGCTGTTTCAACCGGTAATGAAGGGCAATATATCGTGGTTTGAAATTTAAGACTTACGTTATTATAATGTTGTTATTGACGCACATAATACTAAGTAAGATAAATGGAGGAAAGCAACGATGGATTATGAAAAAATGATTCAGACATTACAAAAGAAGGGCTATAAAGTTTCGTTCTTTGAGTCGTCACCTGCCGCAATTGAGTATATTGTAGAGAATGTGCGAGGAGTTACGGTTGGGTTCGGAGATTCTGTAACGCTCTCATCTTTAAAGCTCGCAGAATATCTTCAAGAACATAATTCTATAGTGGATCCAAGTAAATGTGCAGAAGTTAAATTTTATAATGTTGCAAAAGAAGCACTTTTAACGGAAGTTTTTTTTACATCAGTAAACGGAGCGGCAGAAACTGGTGAACTAATAAATATTGACGGCTCTGGCAATAGAATTGCTGGGTCATTATTTGGACATAAAAAGGTTTTCTTTGTTTTTGGAACAAACAAGATTGAACCTACACTTGAGAAAGCTATATGGCGGGCTCGTAATATAGCAGCGCCACAAAATGCAAAGCGTCTTGGTTTAAAGACTCCTTGTGCGGTCAAAGGGGACAAATGTTATAACTGTTCAAGTCCTGATCGGATTTGTAATACTCTTAATATTTATCTTAGGAAGATGGACGGTGTTGAAGCAGAAATAATTATGATAAACGAAAAACTAGGACTATAAATTAGTGTGCATCATTCAGATTTCAAGATAATCCGAATCAGGTGATTTAGTTTATCTTGCATTTATTCAACAAAGGTTAGGTACATATACATGTATAAGAAACAATTAAAATCATCCACATAACTTCATGGTGTTTTAAAAAGAAATTAGCTAAGTAAGTTCGTAAAAAAATCCCCAGAAGATAAAAGGTATTAGTATAATAAACAAGTAGAAACTACTTTTTTTTTTGTTTTTCGTGTTTAATTATAACCCAATATTGCAAAAATATTGCAAAGATTTTTCCCCAGGCACCATTGGGGAATTTTTTATGTTAACTTAACTGTTTTATGAGAGACTGTCTCATCCTGTAGCTTTGTACACCAAATATTAACAAGTTAAAATAAATATTTCATATTTTTTAGTCATAAAATTTTAAACTAAAAAATATGTGAAGAAAATTTTCCGTAAAAAGCATTAAAAAAACAAAAATAAAAGAAAATTTTCCAAAAAACTATTGACGATGTAACTTATGTGAAGTATAATAAAATCAAACAGGAAATGTTTGAAATTTTTTTTACATAAAATTTACAATAAAGTTAAACTTAATGTAAATAATTGGATAAAGTGGTATCAGAAACTTCGAAATATTTAAAATTTAATAAATATACATAATTGCATTTTAGGTAGAAAATTTTAATAGCTCATTATAAAGGCCTCAACTTATAATTTAAAGTACGGGCTTTAACCGTAGTTAACCACAAGCTGTTTCTTAAAAGAGAAATACAATATTTAGACATGCGGTTATGAGTGCCCTGAAGCAATCCAGAAGCCTTTACATGAGCATCTAAACCAGTATAAGCACAAAAGGCCGGATGTTGGGTAAAAAGATAAAAAAATTTGTTAGTATAAGGCTTAACATATTGTGCAAGGAGGTAATAATGGTGGAAAGAGAGGACTTATTGCAAGATTTAAAAAACATTTTAAATGAAGAGCAAATTAATATCAACTATGATGACCTGTATGAAGCCTCTGCAGACCGATACAAGAAATATGCCAAAGCAAAAAGGGAACTTGATGTCCCGATACCTGTTGCAATAGTGTATCCTAAGTCAAATGAAGAAGTAGCAAAAATTTTGAAGTATTGCAATGAAAAAAGGATAAATGTAATACCGAGGAGCGGTAATACTTCAACCGAAGGCGGTTTGGAAAACTGGAAAGAAATATCAGTAGTGATTGACGCAAAATACCTTAATAAGATTATAAAAATAGATGAATATAATATGCAGGCAACTGTACAGGCTGGTGTAATTTTACAAGATTTAGAAGACGAATTGAGAAAAAGGGGTTACACAACAGGGCATTCACCCCAGTCTAAACCGATTGCCAAATACGGTGGTCTGGTAGCTACGAGAAGCATTGGACAGTTTTCGACACTATATGGCGGAATAGAAGATATGGTGGTAGGGTTGGAATGCGTATTTCCAGATGGACATATTGCCAGGATAAAAAATGTTCCAAGAAGGTCCGGAGGACCAGATATCAGGCATATTGTTATAGGTAATGAAGGTACATTATGTTATATTACAGAAGTTACCGTAAAAATATACAAGTATTTTCCTGAAAACAATAAATTCTATGGTTATTTGATAGATAATGTGGAGACAGGAATTCGGATTTTAAGGGAAATTGTTGTTAACGGTTATCGTCCTTCTGTGACCCGTGTTTATTCTGAAGAAGATGCAGCACAGCACTTCTCACATTTTCATAAAGGGAAATGCGTTCTTATTTTGATGGCTGAAGGAAACAAGGCAATAGTTGAGGCTACATGCAAGGGCATAGAAGAGGCTGTTGAAAAGTATAAAGATGGAATAATAGAAAGAGTAGATGACAAATTGATAGAAGATTGGTTTAATCACTTGTGTTGGACGCAGAAAGATGTGGACGATGAAATAAAATGCATGATTGATAATGATAGGCACGCCGGGTTTACGACTGAGGTATCTGCTGATTGGGAAACACTTCCTAAGCTTTACTATAATGTTATAAATAGGGTAAGAAAAGAATTTCCAAGAGCTAATGATTTGACTTTATTGGGAGGACATGTGTCCCATTGTTATATTAATGGTGCAAACTTCTATTTTGTATACAATTATGATATAAACTGTGCTCCTGAAGATGAATTAAGGGTCTACCATCACCCCATTCATAAAATTATTGTGGAAGAAACTTTGAAAATGGGAGGGTCAATGTGCCACCATCATGGTATAGGAAAGTATCGTACAGAGTGGGTTCGCGAGGAGCATGGTTCTGCCTATTATATGCTTGAAAAATTAAAGGAGGCTTTTGACCCCAATGGTATTATGAATTACGGATCAATTTATCCTCAAGAGGAAAGCATCAAAAAATATATATATAGATTGTAAAGATTATTTGCTACAAGCTTTCACAATATTGAGTGAAAGCTTGTAGCAGGGTTAATATATGTGTGCTATGAAATATGTACTTTTATACCCTGAAAAGAAAGAGTACATCCCTATTGTAAGCATCTGGAGGCATTAAATTATTGTTGCATAACCGATATAGCAAAGAATGAGCCAATGGCCCTCTCTTTTACTAAAAAAAATTTTAGTTTCATTGTTACTTTGTTATTAGAGTTTATTAATTTATTTTTTTAATTTAATATAACAAAATTTTTAGAAAGGAGAGAATTTATGAAAAAAGAAAATTTAAAACGGTATTTTCAGTTCTTGTTGGTGGTTTTAGCAGCGGGTTCAATTTATCCTTTAATCTACCTTCGAACGGCGTATCAGGAGACTATTTTAGAAGTTTTTGGTATTTCATTAGCTCAATTAAACACTATTTTCTCAGCATTAGGTTTTGCATATTTAGTTGGATATTTACCAAGCGGATTGTTAAGCGACAAATTTTCAGCAAAGTGGTTATTGGTAATATCCCTTTTAGGTGTGGGTGCTGGTGGCTTATGGTTTGCTCAGATTCCCGATTACCAGAGTGTAGTTATAATTTTTATTATTTGGGGTTTATTTTCAGTATTTACATTCTGGAGCTCTCACATGAAGTTGGTTAAACTTCTTGCGGAAGAAGGTGAAGAGGGGCGTTTCTTTGGAGTATTAGATGGTGGACGAGGTCTGGTAGAGGCAGTGTTAGCGGCTATTGCTATATTTATCTTTTCACAAATAATGAAAACAGGTGATAAGAGAGCTGCATTAATTGGAGTAATTTACATGTACACAATAGTTTTATTTGTGGTTGGATTGTTGGTTGCGATTTTTGTTAAACCGGAAAATAAAGCGAACACAGCAAACGAAAACAGGCAACCATTTAAACTGGTTGACGTTTTAGATGTGCTGAAGAATAAAAGGGTGTATTTACATGGGGCTATTATATTTATGTGCTATGCGGTGACCTGGGCGGTATATTATTTAGGTGGATTTCTTGAAACAAATATCGGTGTCGGACCTGTAGTAGTAGGTACTGTAATGACAATTGTTCTCTGGATGCGGCCTGTAGGAGGTACGGCTGCTGGATTCTTGGCTGATAAGTTTGGTAAACGAAATATAGTAAGGCTTGCCCTATTGGGAGCGTCTATATGTCTTATATTAATATCCATACTTCCTTCTGGATTAGTAAAGCCAGTATTTTACGTCCTAGTCATATTAACTGGATTATTCATATATTCGATTCGTGGTACTTACTGGTCGCTTATTGCAGACAGTAAAGTAGATAACAGAATAGTCGGTGTAGCAATAGGGTTAGTTTCATTGATTGGTTATTTACCGGATATAATATTACCTACTTTTAATAGCTTCTTGTTTAGGGTGTTTGGGGATAATGCAGGCTATAATGCTTACTTTATATCCACTGCAATTATAGGTTTTATTGGAATAATACTTGTTACTATATTTGATAAAGTTGTAAAAAAAGAAGATTGCGCATAAAAAGATCTTTTAATTTTAAATACAGTGTGTAAGGTATATAATATATATCTTACACACTGTAATAAATGTCATTGTAAAAATAAGGGTGAATCAATATGAAGATAGTTTGTTTGGTAAAATTTATTCCTGATGTGGAGAATTTTGCATATGATTATAAAAGAAATACACTGATAAGAGAAAATGTGAGATTAATTATAAATCCTGATGATACCTGTGCATTAGCTTTGGCTCTTAAATTAAAAGAAAAAAATCCTGGTATATCTATTGAAGTTGTAAGCATGGCACCTTTGAATGTAATTCCAATCATGGAAGATCTTATAAGAAGAAAAATAGATAGAGCGACTCTTATATCTGACAAGTTATATGCAGGTAGCGATACTTATGTAACAAGTATGATAATTGCAAGGTATCTTAAAAATACCCGGTTTGATTGTATTTTTACAGGGACGCGTTCCATAGATGGCGATACAGCCCATGTTCCGTCTCAAATTGCAGAAATACTCGGTATTAGCAATATAAATCATATAATTGATTTAGAAGATGATTCATTTAATAATGAAAGTGCAATTGTCAAGGTTGATTTTGAAAAAAGTATAGGAAGATATAAGATTAAATTGCCAGCGGTTTTGAGTTTTCAAAAAGTAAGCAAATATAAGCTTCCTTATATAAAATACGAAGACCTGTATTTAGATGCGAAGGATAAAATTACTATAGTTACTAACAAAGATTTGGGTTTTGATGAAAGTGAAGTGGGGCTTAAAGGATCATTAACTCGGGTTACAAAGACCTTTTTTAAGGAATTTGCAAAAAAGAAAAATATAATTGTAACTACAGACGATGATGGCATTGAGACAGTATATAAATATTTAAGGCTTAAGGGGTTCGTGTAAACATGAAGAAAGTGATGATCTATATAGATGAGGAAGACTTTAAAGGATCGGTTAGTTTAATAGGGGTGCCAGAAAAAATATACAAAAACGGTAAATATAAAACGTATGGAGTAGTTATAAATAAAGAACATACAGAAATTAGCGCAAATTTTGATTATCTAATAAATATATGCGATGAGAGAATAAAATTATATGATATTTTAAATATTATAAATTGCATTGAAGAATTACACAAAATTTACAATTTCGATTGTATTCTTATACCCGCTACTCAAATGGGAAGAATAATTGCTCCAAGGCTTTCTATGAGATTTAAAGTAGGGCTTGTTGCTGACGTAATAGATGTTAAGTTCAATCACGGGAGAATAGAAATGATAAGACCTGCTTTTAGCGGTAAAATTATGGCAAATGTTGTGCTGAAAGATTGTAAACCTATTATGATGAGTATTAGACCAAATGTATTTGATTTTAATTCTGGAAAATTAAAAGAGACAAAGATAATAAATTATAAACCCTATAATATTAAACCTTCTCAAATTGAGTTATTAGAAATTAATAAAAAAAATGAGGTAAAAGATATAAGAGAGAGTGAGATTTTAGTGTCAGGCGGTGGTGGAGTAGCAAAACATTTTGAACGGTTATATTTGCTAGCAGATTTATTAGGTGGTGCGGTCTCTGCAAGTAGAAAAGTCGTTGACGAGGGGATTGCTCCTAGAAGTATTCAGGTCGGTCAAACCGGTAAGACGGTAAGTCCTAAATTGTATATTGCCCTGGGAATAAGAGGTGCACCTCAGCATATGGTAGGTCTTAAAAATGCAGAGAACATAATCTCTGTAAACATAAATAAGGAAGCCCCTATTTGTGAGATATCGGATATAGTGGTGCATGGAAATGCGATTGAATTTATTGACAAATTAATAGAAAAAATCAAGAGTGAAAAACAAAAATCAAAAATGATACAGTAACGTATTACAAGTTGAATTATAAATTCAACTTGTAAATAAAATAAATAAAAATTATTGGGAGGTTGTTTGTATGAATATTACAGAGTTCAATATGGATTATTTTTACTTAAAAGGGAAAAATGCTATAGTAACTGGGGGAAATACTGGACTGGGGCAGGCTTTTTCTTTAGCATTGGCAAAGGCAGGGGCAAATATATTTATACCCAGCATTATGCCGGATGATCCTGACTTTAACAAATTACTTGAAGCTGAGGGCGTAAAAGTTGCTTATATGGAAGCGGACTTAACAAAACCCGGAGTTCCAAAATTAGTTGTTGAGAAATGTGTAGAGACATTTGGGTCGGTAGATATTCTTGTTAATTGTGCGGGAATATGTATTAATAAGCCTTTTTTAGAATATAGCAGGGCAGAATGGGATCCTATGATAGCTATAAACCTTACTGCAGCCTTTGAGATGAGCCATGAGGCAGCAAAATATATGATTCCTCAAAGAAGTGGGAAAATAATAAATATTTGTTCACTATATTCTTTCCTGGGAGGACAAATGTCTCCGGCCTACAGTGCTTCTAAACACGGCCTTGCAGGGCTAACAAAGGCTTTATGCGATGAACTAGCACAATACAATATTCAAGTTAATGGCATTGCACCTGGATATTTTAAGACAAAGGTTGCTGAATACTCAATAAAAAATCCAGAAAGAAATAAGTGGGTCGTTGATCACACTCCTACAGGAAGGTGGGGAGAAGTTATTGACCTTATGGGGGCCTGTGTATTTTTAGCAAGTAAGGCATCTGATTTTGTAAACGGGCATATTTTAGTAGTTGATGGTGGATATTTAACAAGATAATTTTTGACTAAATACAAATTTTGGCTAAGGTCTTTCTTAAAAAGACCTTAGCCATTTAAGATTATGTTTTACAAGGAGGGGTAGAAATGGGGGATAAGTATATAATAGGAGTGGATCAAGGCACTCAAAGTACTAAAATTGTAATTTTTAACCAAAGAGGAGAAATAATTAATAGTGTTGCTGAGCCATTAAAGCCTTTAATTTCGAGACAACCAGGATATGCAGAACATCCTGATGATGACCTCTGGGAAAGTCTCAAAATTGCATTAAGAAGGATAATGAAGGAATTTGAAGGGAAAAGAGAAGATATCGTAGGCTTAGGGCTTTGTTCAATAAGATGTTGTAGAGTGTTTATGAGGTCAGATGGTAATTTGTTTTCACCCGTTATGAATTGGATGGATGTACGTGCATATCAAAAATATGAAGATGACCCAGATATAAGTTACACATGCCCTCCTACAGGATATTTAACTTATCGCTTGACAGGCGAGTTGAAAGATACTGCTGCAAATCAGTTTCAATGGCAGTTTCCAATAGATTTGGGTACCTGGCAGTGGTCAAAAGATGAAGAATACTTTAATAGTTTTAACATTCCAAGAAAAAAATTATTTGAATTGAAAATGCCAGGGGATATACTGGGTTATGTAAATGAAAAAGCAGCTCAAGAAACAGGTATTCCTGCTGGTATACCGGTTGTTGCTACAGCAAATGATAAGGCAGTAGAAGCCCTTGGGGCCGGACTTATAGATTCTGATGTTGCACTTATTTCTCTGGGAACATATATAGCTTCAATGGTATGTGGAAATGAAAATAAACCATTTGCTAAGAATTTTTGGACAAATTTATCGTGTATTCCATACAAATATTTATATGAAAGCAACGGCATAAGAATAGGAATGGGGTTGATTACATGGTATAAAAATATTATAGGGGAAGAATATGCAAAGAAAGCAAAGCATGAAGGTTATTCAGTTGAAGATTATTTAGCAAAAGAAGCGGCTAATGTGTCAGCCGGCTCAGATGGGCTTTTAACCATACCTGATTGGCTTGCGCCTGCGAGTCAACAATATAGAAAAGGAATCATTATAGGGTTTGATAGAAGACATACCAGGGGTCATATATACCGTTCGTTATTAGAGGGAATTGCAATGACTTTGAAAAATCATTATGATCCTATGATTGAAGAACTTGGGATTAAGCCTAAATATATAATAATATCTGGCGGGGGATCGAATAGTGATCTTTTTATGCAGATTTTTGCGGATGTATTCGGCGTTGAAACTGTAAGGAATGTAGTAAATGGAGCAGCATCTTTAGGAGCAGCTATTTGTGTAGCTGTTGCTACGGGTTTATATAACGGATTTGAAGAGGCCGTGAGAAATATGGTAAGGCAAAAAGACAAATTTTTACCTAATGAGAAAAATTATAAAATATACAGAAATATAAATACAGGTGTTTATCATGAATTGCCCAAACTTGTAGAGGAAGCATTAAAGACAATGTATAATGTTTTTAATTGAAATAATTATATATAACGGGATAAGCACGTTGGATATTCTCTTCTGCAAGGGCAAAAAATAGAGTCTTTATTGCTTCGTCTCAGTTACAGTTCCGCTATTTTTGGTCCTTGGAAAGCCAGGGGTAAAGAATCCTTGGCTTGAATATATTTTTTTTCATGAGGTTTGTAAAAGAGCGTACTTTTCGGAACACCTGCAATCCTAAGGAGAAATTCTATATTTATACCCCGAGCTATGAACTTCTCGACGAATTCTATTTTTTCATATAGCTCTGCTCGCTTTTTTTAATAATTACCTTAAAAAAGTTATTTCCAAGTTTTTATCAAAAATCATTGACAGTAGCATAACTTTTTCTTTTCTGAATTTTGCAATATCTTATATGTTTTAGTCCAATTCTCTCAAGGGACAGAAAAAAACGGCACTGGAGGTGATATATTATAAAAGAAGCGAGTTGTATAAAAATATGTTTATTTAAATCATTGCAGGAACAGGGGGAACCATGTAATGAAAAAAGTAAAACCTATTGTATTTTGGCCGCCTGTTGTTTTGCTTATTGGGGTAGTTATATTAAATTTCATAAGATATGAAACATTTACTTCTGTTGTTACAAGTGCAAATGATTGGATAATCCAAAACTTCGGATGGCTATTCAGCTTATCAGCAGTTGTAATTTTAGGTATATGTATTTGGATATATTTTTCACCTTTTGGAGATGTGAAAATTGGAGGAGCGGATGCTAAACCATTTTTTAATACTTTTGAGTGGTTTATGATAACTCTTTGCACAACGATAGCAGCTGGAATTCTTTTTTGGGCAGCGGCAGAACCGATATATCACATTACTTCTCCTCCTGCTTCTTTGGGAATAGAGCCTAACAGCCATCAAGCTGCAGTATTTGCTATGTCTACAGTATATTTACATTGGACTATAGTACCCTATGCTTTATATACACTACCATCATTAATGTTTGCTTTTGCATTTTACAATATGAGAAAACCTTTTAGCTTAAGTTCTATGTTGTACCCATTATTTGGAGAAAAAGCTATAGGCAAATGGGGAGAAATTGTGGATGCAATATGTCTATATACTTTGGTAGCAGGCATGGCAGCATCTCTTGGTACAGGAGTTTTAACTCTGGCAGGAGGCCTTAATTATGTTTTTGGAGTGAAAAGCAATAAGTTTATATGGGCTATTTTAATCATAGCTATAGTAATGGCATTTGTTATATCTGCATCAACTGGACTTATGAGAGGAATAAGAATTCTTTCAATAATAAACACAAGAGTATTTTTCGTAATTATGATATTTAGCTTTGTTTTTGGACCAACAAGATATATTTTAGAACTGGGTACTGAGTCATTAGGAAATTTCCTAACACTATTTTTTCAGAAGAGTTTATTTACAGGTGCAGCATCCGGAGATCAATGGCCTAAATGGTGGACTATTTTTTACTGGGCAAATTGGCTTGCCTGGGCACCTATTTCAGCGATGTTCTTGGGGAGAATTGCTTATGGACGAACAATAAAAGAGTTTATAATGGTAAATTTATTTGCTCCTGCTATGTTTTGTGGTGTGTGGATGACAATATATTCAGGCACATCAATCTACATGCAAATGAATGGTTTTGGATTATCGAATATTCTTACACAAAAAGGACCTGAGGGTATTATATATGCAATTTTTTCTAATATGCCTCTTTCAAAAATAATAATACCATTTTATCTGTTTATAGTATTTATCTCGTATGTGACTGCTGCAGATTCAAATACTACTGCAATGGCTGCTATGAGTTCTACAGGAATATCTCCTGAAAATCAAGAAGCAGGTGTTACGTTAAAAGTGTTTTGGGGGGTAATAATTGGTTTGGTTGCATGGATTATGATTAGCTTTGCAGGCGTTGATGGGATAAAAATGATATCAAACCTCGGGGGGTTCCCCGCTCTTTTCCTTGAGATATTAATTGCAATTGGTATCATTAAGGTTGCTCGAAATCCAAAAAATTATGATTTCCATATTAGAGATAATGGTCCCAATAGAATGTAGAATATAAAGTGAATCGCGAAACTTGGATAATCCCGTCTTCAAAGACGGGATTATTTTGATGCGTGCTGCTTGTTTTATCTGAGGGAAAAGAGTTGCATTATATGAAGTCCCTGATTTCTTTGAAAAATTAAAAAACGATGCTCTTTCTATAGGAGTGTGTGAAAAAACTTGAACAATTCAATCTCCACTTGTTATAATAAATAATATAAAAAACTAAAATATAATTTAGCAATATATTTTCTTTCTGAAAGATATCATTAGAAAAGGACAGCATATAAATAAAAAAAATTAGAAGAATCTTTTAAATTTAAGACACATACATCAAAAATAAAAAAAATAAATATTTCGAAACAAGGGGATTAATCGATGATATATATAGATTTTAATAGACTAACTCCTCTGGAAAAGAAAATACACAATACCCTTCTTTCTTATTCTAGAGAACACGATAACATAACAATAATTGAAGCAGCAACAATAAATAATTGTTCTGTATCTAAGATCTCCAAGTTAGTAAAAAAACTTGGGTTCAAAAATTACAAACAATATGTTGCATTCCTGTATGGGAAAGATTTATCCGAAATTTCACATACAGGATATTTCAATGAGCTGGAAAGAATTAAAAAATTTATAGATGATTTTGATATGACTCTGGTACAAAAAACCGTAAAACTCATAAATTCGCATAGTAAAATAATTCTATTTGGCTACGGCCCATCTTTTCTATGCGCTGAATATTTTGAATACAAATTGCGTATTACTACAAATTGTTTTGCAATGGCTGCACCAGATGAAGTTTCTATAGAAAATTTAATTGATGGTGATAGTCTATTATTCATTTTTACAGCAACAGGGAAATTTGCATCTTTTGAAAATATATATAAAATGTGCAAGGGACATAATTGTAAGGTAGTTATAATTACAGAAGAATACAATGATTCACTGGTTTCTTGCTGTGATGAACTCATTTGGTTATGCAAATACAAACAACCAGACTATTTAAAACCCCATGAAAAAACGAGGACTGTATTTTTTATTTTTATTGAAGAAGTGATTCAGCAAATAATCCATAATAATCTTCAAACTAGTGATAACAAAGAATTAATCTAAACATTTTTAGATGCTCTTTTAAGTTTTAAATATTACTTATTGTCAATTTTAAAATTAAATTAAATGCGGCGCAAAAGAATAATTGAACGATTATATGAAATCCGATATGATGTTGGCTGACAAAACTAACACATATGAGGGTTTAATATGAGGGTTTAAAAGAATGCATTTTTAAAAAGCGGGTAAAAACCCGCTTTTTTTATACTTTAAACATGTTAATCATCTCATTAAGATCTAATGCTTTTTTAGGATTCGAAATATCTTTTTGCTTCTTAAACGCAGTTACTGGTTTTTTCAATACTTGTGAAAATTTTGCAACAAACAAGTAATAATATTATTGACATAAGTTCATAATAATATTATAATAAAAGATGATGATAATGAACATATGTCAAAAATAATAAAGGAGAGATAAGAGTTGCCAAGGCCACCTAAATGGCGGAGAGTGCAGTTTTTGCCGGAGATAACGTATTTTAAACCTGCAGGAGTTCCTCTAAAGCAGCTTGATGAAGTAAAACTTACCATAGAAGAATTGGAAGCCATTCGATTAAAAGACTTAGAAGAGTTGGAGCAGGAAGAATGCGCTGAAAAGATGGGAATTTCAAGGCCTACTTTCTTCAGGATTATAAATTCAGCGCGCAGTAAAATAGCGGACGCTCTGGTTAACGGAAAAGCCATACGCATTGAAGGAGGAAATTTTAAAATTTCACAGCTTGTAAGATGTTTAAAATGTGGCAATGTCTGGCAGGAAATCAGTATCGATGATAAAAAGGAAGATATTAAATGCCCAAGCTGTAATAATAAAGAGCTGATTTTAGATGACAATTACGGAAGATGGTGTCACAGACATAGGAGAAGAGGAGATTTTGACAAATCAGATTAATTTTTTTAGAGTGGAGAAGAGTAAATATGAAATCGGCAGCTGTTAAGAAACAAGAAAATCAAGATTTTAAGTGGACTCCTCAGCGAAAGGCTATTATTACAGCTATTAAAAACAGTAATAAAAAGCATCTTTCAGCTGAAGAAATATATCTAATTGCAAAAAAAATTTTACCTAAAATAGGTTTAGCAACAGTATACCGAGCATTAGAGCTTTTTTGCGAAAAAGGTATACTTCAGAAATTGAATCTGCCAAATCAACCAATAAAATATGAGATTTTAAAAGATGATAGTAACAGTCATTGTCATTACGTTTGTTTGGGATGCGGGAAGATTTATGAGGTCCCTATACAAAAAGAATTAACTTTATCTGAAAATGAAAATCTTAAAGATTTCGAAGTAGTTAACAGCTCATGCTGGTATTTTGGGTATTGTAAAAATTGTAAGGATAAGGTTAATAAAAAATATAAAGGAAAGGGTGTAACTAATGAAACAAAATGAATCGGATATCGAAAAAAACAATTCAGAAACTTTTACAGAAAAGGGTGTAGAAAAAATTCCAGCCTTTTAATTGACCTTCCACCGGGTACCAGCGATGAGCCTCTTACAGTAATGCAGTCTTTACCAATAAACGGACTCATTATAGTTTCGTCGCCACAGGATCTTGTTCTAATGGTTGTAAAAAAGGCCATAAAAATGGCGGAGATGATGAATATCCCGGTATTGGGTATTGTGGAAAATTATAGTTACTTAGTTTGCCCCAAATGCGGAGAGAGGATAGAAGTCTTTGGTGAAAGCCGTGGAGCAGAAGTAGCAAGGCAAGCAGGGATTCCCTTTCTTGGGTCGTTGCCGGTAGATTATAAACTTGCACAGCTATGTGACAGAGGCGAGATAGAATCATATAAAAGTGATGAAATAAAAGGTATCAGTGAGTGGTTAAAACACACGGAAAGGAGGTGAAAAGTATGCCGAGAGGAGATGGAACGGGTCCCAACGGGCGCGGCCCCATGACCGGCAGAGCTGCGGGCTTTTGCGCAGGATTTCCCGTACCGGGCTTTATGAATCCCGTGGGAAGGAGGCACTTGCGCAGGGCTTTCGGTTCTGGTTTTGGGATTGGTAGTTTTGGATTTGGCAGGGGTTGGAGGCACTGGTACTATGCCACAGGTTTGCCCTTCTGGGCAAGGAAATTTTATCCTTTTGACTATAATGCAGTATATACTGCTGAAAATGAACAGAAGTATGAAGAAGAAATCCTTTCCCAGGAGGCCAAATATTTAAAAGAGCAGCTAAAAGCGATAGAAGAAAGGCTGGAAGAGCTTAAAAAGGCAAAAAAAGAAGGCCTTGATGAAGGAAAAGGCCAAGAATAATAAAAGGGATTGACAAGCAGGGCGGTTCTTTGTCCGTCCCTGCATAAAAAATGCTAACATTTACATTATATTTTATATTATACTATTAAATTCATATTTTAAAAGGTTAACTCTAATTAAAAACTAAGTGAGGGATGTATAATGAAGGTTGCGGTCACATCTACAGGCAATAATTTAGATTCCATGCTGGATGAGAGATTTGGGCGCTGCAGATATTTTATTTTTATCGATCCCAAAACTAAGGAATTCGAAGCCGTAGAAAATGAATATGCAAATAGCACCCACGGCACGGGTGTTCAAGTGGCCCAGTTTATAGTAGATAAGGGAGTTTCAGCCCTTATAACGGGAAATGTAGGTCCCAATGCAATGAGCGTATTAAAAGAATCAGGAATAGAGGTGTATTCTGTAAGTTCAATCAGCGTTAAAGAAGCGTTTGATAATTACATTCAGGGGAAATTTCATATTTAAAAGGAGGGATTTTTTTATGAAGGTAGCTATAGCCACTGATGGAAATTTAGTTTCGGCTCATTTCGGGCATTGTCAGACTTATACTATATATGAAGTAGATGAAAGTAAAAAGAAGGTAATAAATAAAGAGGTAATTGAAAATCCTGGTCATCAGCCGGGATTCCTTCCTGGATACCTTGCAAAATTAGGGGTAAATTGCATAATAGCTGGGGGAATGGGGCCAAGGGCTCAAGAACTGTTCGCCCAGAATAACATAATAACCATAACCGGCGCATCTGGCCGTGTGGACGATGTAATCCAGGAATATCTTAATGGGAATATTGCCGACAGAGGTAACATTTGTGATCACGGTGAAGGAGAACACGGTGGACATTGCTCCCATTAAAGCTCAGAATATTATTTTCTTAATGGCGGTGAAAACATGATAATTGCAATTGCCAGCGGAAAAGGTGGGACCGGAAAAACCACGGTGGCGGTAAATCTTGCCCTTACATTAAAAGATAAGATGCCGATTACGTTATTGGACTGTGACGTGGAAGAGCCCAATGCCCACCTTTTTCTTATGCCTGAATTTACGGAAAAGGAATCGGTTATCCTACCGGTGCCTTCCATAGATTCTGATAAATGTACCCATTGTGGGATTTGCACCAAAATATGTGCATATCATGCCTTAGCTGACTTAGGCAAAAGGATACTGGTGTTTGAGGAACTATGTCACGGCTGTGGAGGGTGCAGTTTGCTATGCCCTGAAAAAGCCATAACGGAAATACATAAAGAAATAGGAATTGTAGAACAAGGCACAGCAGAGGGTATAGAATTTGTCCAGGGAACCTTAACCATCGGCTCAGTTCTTGCCCCAACCGTGATCAAAAGGGTGAAAAGCAAGATTAAAAGTGGTCTTGTGGTTATTATTGATTCGCCACCGGGCACATCATGTCCAATGGTTAATGCTGTAGCTGGGGCAGATTACTGCGTGTTGGTAACCGAACCTACACCCTTTGGTCTTAGTGATCTTAAACTGGCTGTAGAAGTGGTCAGAGAGCTTAAGATTCCCTTTGGTGTTGTAATAAATAGGGCAGGTATTGGTAATGATGAGGTTGAACAATATCTCAAAGAAGAAGGGATTTCCCTGCTTTTAAAAATACCTTTTGACCGAAGGTATGCATTCTGTTACGCTGATGGGCACCTTTTGATCGAAAAATTTCCTGAACTTAGGCAGTCTTTTATAAATTTATGGGAGGCTATAGAAAGGCGTGTCAAAGCATGAAAGAAATAGTTATACTAAGCGGGAAAGGCGGGACAGGAAAAACCACAGTTACAGCTTCCCTTGCAGTTCTTGCAAAAAAAGCGGTCCTGGCTGACTGTGATGTGGATGCTGCTAATCTACACATTCTTTTAAAACCTGAGATAAAAGAAACCTTTGAATTTTGGGGGAGCCAAAAGGCGAAAATAAATGGCTATAAATGTAGAAGGTGCGGTCAATGCGAAAAAGTTTGCCGCTTCAATGCTATAAAAGATTTTAAAGTGAATTCTATTTTTTGTGAGGGATGCAGGGTTTGTTATAATATTTGTCCTGAAAAAGCTATTGAGATGATAGATACTCTTGCGGGCCACTGGTATATTTCTGATACAAAGTACGGGCCTATGGTTCATGCCAAGCTTGGAGCTGCAGAGGAAAATTCGGGCAAACTGGTTTCATTAGTTAAAAAGGCTGCAAGAGAAATAGCAGAAGAGAAGGGAAAAATTATAATAACAGATGGTCCACCGGGCATAGGGTGTCCAGTGATTTCTTCACTTTCTGGGGCTGATTAAGTATTGATTGTAACTGAACCTACTGCGTCAGGGTTTCATGATTTTGAAAGGTTATTAAATTTGGCAAATAATTTTAATGTAACTATCAAGGTAGTGATTAATAAGTTTGACATAGCGGAAAAAAAGGCTCGAGAAATAGAAAAATACTGCATTAATAAAGGAATTGAGGTCATAGGGAAAATTCCCTTTGACGAAGAAATAATAAAATCGATATCTGAAGGTATTCCACCTGTTCTATATTCTTCTGGACCTGCTGTACAAGCTTTAAAAAATATAGCATTATCATTATTTAATGATTTTTAAAAATAGCGTTAAGCCTTCCGTCAATTGATGGCGGAAGGCCTATTTTATATTATTAATAATTCTATACCATCAGCGCCAGGAGATTATACCTACATTTTTACTGTAAAATTTACGTTTTTTCAGGAAAAAGCTTGTTTCGGTAGTAACCTTTTGAAAGGTATATGGCAGCTAACGGATTATGCCCCAGCACTCTATCCTTAACCGCTAAGACTGTAACCGGTGCTTCGGAATACTTTATAAAAAGCGAATCATGTCCAACACATAGGCCTAAAATTATGTTTAAATCAGTTTTGGCTTTATTTAAAAAGAAGGCTTGACCAATAGGGTTGCACATTGGCTCATATGTGTTCGGACGAACTTTTTCATTTTCTTTTATATTTATTTCTTCTTTAGGAATACTACAGTTTTTACATATAACCGAATTAACTTCAAATCCATTGGCAGTAAGAATTTCGGCCACTATTTTGGCCTCTTGGCTTAGACCTATACAGAATGATATACCTAAATTTTTGAATCCACATTTTTTAGAAAAATCCATTATTTCTTCTATTCTTGTTAATTTACAGTAGCCTTCACTTTCAACTAATGCCGAATTATAGGTTAATTTGAAGTTTTCTTCCATGAAATATTTTTTTAATATTTCGTCCTTATCATTTTCAAGGCATGGACAGTTTTTCGGTGCTTTTGACATATCGCCAGTCCTACAAGAATGAATAACGCATTGTGCACAAGAGTACATCTTTTTCACCCCTCTAATGTAGCATGAATATGATTTTGCGTACCTGTATAGACACAACCGGGTATAATGATAAGTCCTTTTTCTGTTTCAATGATTAAAGACTGGTCATCAATAGTATAGGGTCCTGTACAAAACCACTACCTGTTTTAATTACAAGATCTTTATTTATTTTTATTTATTTTTCTTAGTAGAGAAATTACTGAAACACCGATTATTCCGCCAATTAAAGCTGTAAAAAGTTGCGGTAAAGTAAAGGTTTGAACCACCAGAGCAGGCACCTTAATGCTTAGACTTTTAAGAATATATTTTACTGAAATTGAAAGCCATAAGTATTTAACTAATGATGCCAATGATATTCCAAATACTTTATTTTTTTGAGAGGAAAAAAGCCATGCATAAAGAGCATTGCCTATCATAATAAAAGGAATCATAGGTGGAAATTTTAAAATACCCACCAAAAAAGCGATAACAGGGGTTAAAAGACCTATAGAAATTCCAGAATACATTCCAACTGTGCCTGCAGCGATTATTAACATTGCATTTACAAGGGAACCCGTTATTAGTTGGGGCATTTTAAAAGATTGAACGATTAAGGTTAAAGCCAGTAAAAGGGCAGTTCTGATTAAAGATTTTGTTTCAAATTTCATAATACCTTCTCCCTTCGTTTCAGAATACATCCTCACGTAAGGAGGATAATTGTACTATTATGTTACAATAGATAACCAGAAATTACAATAAATAAAAATTTTCTATATATTAAAGAAATTTGATTGATTTTTTAATTCCTGAAATGGCGACGATATTTGCAATATATTTTACGGTTTCTTAAATTCCTGGAAGTGCTGCTAAATTTTTTGACACCTTTTTTAATAGAAATTAATATTTTATTTATTAGACAAATAAATTGAGTGAAACTAAGGAGGGGAAGGAAATGTCTACCGAGGAACTCATAAAAAAGATGAGAGAACTGGTAGATGAAATAGATTTTGATAAAGAACCTGAAGAAGTAGAAAAAAGTTTGGAAGAAATGCTGAGCTGCTTTAAATCCCATAAATGCAGTGCTTCTATTTTTTGTCATCTCATTGCAACCATATTTTTAAATAAAAAATGCGGCCTTAAAGAGATAAAAAGAGAAATAAGGGATATTGAAAAGAAGCTGGATGACCCCTGCAATGGGCTTGTTGAAATAAAGAACGAAATAAAAGATATTGAGGAAAAACTTGATGATCCGGATTTTGGATTGGAAGAGATAAAAAATGAAATTAAAGAAATTGAAGAGAAATTGGATAATTCCGATTACGGCCTGGTGGAAATAAAAAACGAAATAAAAGAAATAGAAGAAAAACTTGACAATCCTGATTTTGGATTAGAAGAAATTAAGAACGAAATCAAAGAAATTGAAGCAAAATTGGATAATATAGTACCTCCAGAAACCAATAAAATATTAACCACGGGGCCCGTTATAGCCGACAACGGTGTAAATAGTATAGTAGCCAAGGTTCTTAATAACACGAATAATACTGTTACCGTTACCGTTTATTTATATGATATAGGTACGTGTCCTAACCCAAAAATACTTAAACAGTCTTTTAATCTCACAATACAAAGTAAATGCGCACAATCTGTTATCTTACAAAAACCTTCAACGGAATGGGAAGTAGTATATGAGGGAGTGGTCCCCGGAGTATATGTTTTCACTGCAGTTAGGAGAAATGCAGCCAATGCTCCCGTTTCTGCCAGTGAATTGGTAGAAACAAATCTCTTCAGGCATAGCGAACATGTAGTAAGTATTGACCCATAAAATAGTAAAAGAATAAAACCCGGATGAAAAAACTTCATCCGGGTTTAATATATTATTTATTTATTTATTTTTATAAAGGAAGTTTTCTTCCCAATCCCAAATTTAAAGCTCTATTTAAAATTTCTCTTCCCAGAACCACATCTTCTACTGCCATACCTATATTGCTGTTTACGATAAGCTCATTTTGGTTTTCCCTTCCCTTTTTTAAACCGGCTATAATTTCTCCGGTTTCGCAGTAAATTTCAGGTAATCCATCGGGGAAATAACCCATTTTATCAAAAAGCTCATGTTCCTCTATACTGTCTACGATATATTTATCGGCTCTTTTTGTTATTAAAGGATCCCAGTAAGTATTTAAATCACAGGGTAAAATGGTTTGCCCTTTTGTAACCCATTCATCTTTGACAACTTTTAAGGGAGTTTTTAAAATCAAAGTTGCGGAGCAAAGCACCTCACAGTTTTTTACAACTTCTTCAGGGTTTCTTCCTTTTATTATTTCTACATCGATTTTCGGTTGAACTTCTTCTATGAGCTTATCCATGGCGTCTTCACGTACATCGTATATATAAATTCTCTTCAAATTTTTTAAAAGGTGAGGCATAAACTCCACGTGTGCGGTACCTTGCACTCCGCACCCAAACATTCCGAAGGTTTCTGCATCGGGATGAAGGGCAGCTGCGGCAAGAGCGGTAACCGCAGGTGTTCTCATGGCGGTTATCCAGGTGGCATCCATAATTGCTAAGGGCCAACCGGAATATTCATCATTCATTATTAATAAACCCGAAGTTTGCGGGAGATTAAATCTTTCATGGTTTTTCGGGAAACACTCTATCCATTTCATACCTGCAGCGTGTTTTGAGGGTACATATGCCGGCATTGCATGGAAAAATACCTCGGGCAAGGGGTGAATTCCTATTTTTGCAGGCATTTCGTATTCTTTTTTTCCGTGAGCAACAAGGGCATCCTCTGTTAGTTTGATGATTTCATCTATGGAAAGCCCTACGCTTTCACATTCCTTACGGGTTAAATACAGCACCTCTTCCCCAATATTTATTTTTTGAGATAGCCAATCCCGGTCTTTTAGGTCAAGTTCCATTCAAAAACCCCCTCTGAAAAATAATAATGTTCAATATTTCTATAATTTATCGAAAAAATCCTTCTAATTTAAATTAACATGTTATTTATTAATCAATTTCAAGAGCTTTTTTAAAATCTTCAAGGGTTGTTACAGGACTTTTGCAGGAACCGTTTTTATAAACATAAGCGGCTGTATTACCGCTTATTGTTTGGTAGTTTTCGTAAGCGGGGACGATTTTTTTTAAATCATCGGCATAAGCCCATACGGTGTAGGGCAAAAAATTTGACATAAGGTATTCGGTAAATATTTTTGGGTTATTTCCGGATATTACGACTTCCGTCCCTTTTAGATTATAAAGGAATGCATAGAGGAAAAAGGTATAGGAAACCGGATTTTTATTGATTTTACTTCCGAAAACTTTAAACTGCTTTTGGGCAATTTCTTCGATTTTATGGTCGAAAAACAATCTTGATAGCCGGATAAGGGAATATGCCGCTACGGAATTTCCCGATGGAACCGCACCATCATAAACTTCTTTTGTGCGAATGGGTAAATGCTCTACATCTTTACCGGTAAGAAAAAAACCTCCTTCTTCATTGTGGTAAAAAAGTTCTATAGTTTCGTCTAATAAAGATTTTGCTTTTAATATATATGTCCTATCTAAGGTATAATCGTATGCTTCTATTAATGACCAAATAAGATAAATATAATCATCAAAGGTGGCTTTACCCCTCATAGGACTATCCTTAAATCCCACATGGAGGCGGCCGTCTGTATCAAAAGTGTTCTCGAGTATAAACTTTAAAGTCGTCTCAGCTTCTTTTCTATAAACATCGTTTTTTGTAATCCCAAATGCTTTAAATAATGCACATATCATAAGACTGTTATTTGAAACTAAAATTTTTTCATCTCTGAAAGGTTTTGTCCTTTTTTCCCTGTATTCAAAAAGCTTTCTTCTTATATTTTCATCCATTTTGCAGGATAAATCTTTCCCAATTAAATTGGGTATGTTTTTCCCTTCAAAATTTCCTTTTTCCGTTATGTTGTAATTTGCGATAAATTCATTGGCTTTTTCACCCAGAATATCCTTTATTTCCTGCAACGTCCAGATGTAAAACTTGCCTTCTTCACCTTCCGAATCGGCATCCTCGGCGGTATAAAACCCTCCTTCGGGATTTTTAAGATTTCTCAGAACATAATCTATAATTTCAACACAAAAAGTCTTAAAAAATTCATCCTTTGTAATTTTGAAGGTCTCGGCACAAACATAGGCGATCAGAGCATTATCGTATAACATCTTTTCAAAATGAGGCACGAGCCATATCTTATCGGTAGAATACCTGCATAAACCAAAACCGATATGGTCGTAAATTCCACCTTTATACATATTTATCAACGTTTTTTTTACCATTTCGAGTGCCATTGGGTCTTTTTTGTATTCGTAGTACCCCAGCAGGAAAAGTAGGGTCGAAGCCATTGGGAATTTTGGAGCTCCAAAAAAGCCACCGTATTTTCTATCATAGGAAGCAAGAAGAATTTCATAAGCTTTTTCAATAACTTTAGTGTTAAGTTCAACGTATTTTTCTTGAGCAAAGTCATTGATGGAAGAAACGAGCTCTTTACCTATAACAATTAATCTTTCTTTTTCTTTTTGCCAGAGTTCATTTATTTTCAAAAGAACCGTTTTTAAACCAGGTCTGCCGAAGGAATCTTCTTTTGGCAGATATGTGGCTGCAAATATGGGGTATTTTGATGGGGTCATGATAATGGTTAAAGGCCAGCCCCCACTACTGGTGAAAGCTTGACATACTTCCATGTAAAAATTATCCACATCGGGATGTTCTTCTCTATCGACTTTTACGGAAATGTAATATCTGTTCAGCAAATCTCCGATCTCTTTATCTTCGAAGCTTTCTCTCTCCATTACATGGCACCAGTGGCAGGTGGAATAACCGATGCTTAAAAATATCAATTTATCTTCAGCCCGGGCTCTTTCAAAGGCTTCCTCTCCCCACGGGTACCAATCTACAGGATTGTAAGCGTGCTGGAGAAGGTAGGGAGATTTCTCATTTATCAACCTATTAGCCTTTTTGCTGTCAATATTCATAACTATACCTCCGAACAAATTTGTACTTATTATTACACTTAAAAGGGAAAATAATTTATATAAAAAATTTTAGGGAGCATTTTAAAAAATGCTCCCCTCTATAAGTCACAATTTTATTCTTTAACCGTATTTTTTAAAGTACCAATTTTATCTATTACTACTTCAACAATATCCCCCGGTTTTATCGGTCCTACACCGGAAGGAGTTCCGGTCAGGATTACATCGCCCGGGAAAAGTGTCATTATAGAAGAAATAAAAGCAACTATGTATGGAATTTTGAAAATAAGGTTAGAAGTATTCGAGTTTTGTTTTATTTCACCGTTTAATAAAAGCTTTATAGAAAGATTGCCTGGGTCTAAATCCGTTTCTATCCAGGGACCTAACGGGCAGAACGTATTAAAGGATTTACTGCGGGTCCATTGAACATCTTTTTTCTGAAGGTCTCTTGCGGTTACATCATTAGCACAGGTAAAGCCGAATATGTATTCGAAAGCTTTTTCTTCTTTTACATTATAGGCTTCTTTGCCGATGATAATTGCCAGTTCCGCTTCGTAATCTACTCGCTTAGATGCCCTGGGAAGTATAATTTCTTCTTCAGGACCTATTACGGTGGTAGGAGGCTTAATAAATATTATTGGTTCGTCGGGCACCTCGAGTTTAAATTCCCGGGCGTGATCGGCATAATTAAGCCCCAAACAAACTATTTTGGAAGGCTCAGCCGGAGCTAATAATTTTACTTCTTTTAAAGAAATGGAGTCATTATTGAACTTTGTTTCAATAAAAGGCGGGGTTGACAGAGGTCTAAGATTTTCACCCTCCAGTAATCCCCACTGGATGTACCCTTTATGAGAAAATCTACAAAAACGCATTATATTACCCCCAAAAAACTTATTTTTATTAATTATATCATTCAAGGATTGAAATACCCTGATCTAAAACACTCCGGGCAATTTCTTTTGCATCTTCTAAAGAATGATCTCTGAAATTACCGCATTGTATTTCATTTGCTGCCGATATCTCTTTTGATTTCAATACTTTTTTTAATGAGTTCTCTACCGCTTTTTTAATTTCTTCTAAGGGTGTCTTATCAAATTTAATAAGATAAAATCCCGTCCTGCATCCCATTGGTGAAACATCAATAACTTTATCCAATTCATCCCTTAAAAATCCGGCCAGCAGATGCTCTAAGGTATGAATACCACCGGTTGATATACTTCCACTATTGGGAGTGATAAATCTAATATCGTATTTTGCTATAATGTCTCCTTTTTCTCCTTCTTCAACGGCTGCTAACCGGACATAGGGCGCTTTTACCTTTGTATGATCCAATTCAAAGCTTTCCACCCTTGCCATAATGAACCTCCTTTTTAAAAAAACGTTTAAATCCTATATTTCTTCAAAAACTATAAAATTCCTTTTAGAGTATTGATAAATTTCATTATATTATTTTCATATTTAGTTTTAATATTATAATTTTTTCTTGACAAAACATTGATAAAAGCAACCGTTGAAAAATTAGAGGGTAAGTGGCTAATTACGGAGATAGAGGTTCAAGATAGAAGACCTTAATAATGCCTTTCACTAATTTTTAAAAAAATTACAGCGCATGATTATTTTTTAATCATGCGCTGTAATACATATGTTTCATTTTCCTGACGGGCTAATCTCTCGTCTATTTTTTTAATATCGTTCCATACATAATTTATTTCGGTTCTAACTTGTTTTACTTCTTTTTCAACCTTATCCAAGCGTTTTTCGACCTTATCTAAACGACCTTCAACCTTCTCCAAACGGTTTTCAACCCTATCCAAGCGGTTTTCAACCTTATCTAAGCGGTTTTCAACTTTCTCTAAGCGGTTTTCAACGTTTCCCAAGCGGCTTTCAACCTTATCCAAGCGGTTTTCTATTCTTGCCTGACCTTCTGTAAGTGCTTTTAATTGGCTAATTACGATTTCTTGAAATTCTTTAGATTCCAAATTAAGACCCCCTTGAACATCACAATAATTATTTCCACCATTTGATAATAATAATTTCTACATTTTAATTTTATTTTCCTTTATAAATAAAATTATATATTATATTATTATTTTTTTTGTAATAATAATAGATTATTTGTTATGGTAGTATATTTAAAATTGTATGATAAAATAAAAGTAGTTATAAAAAAATTAATAAATATGAAAAAATAAGGAGGTTTAACATGAAATATAAAATAATTGGTGATACCTTACCTGCGGTGATTTTGACCTTGTCAGAGGGGGAGAGTGTATTTACTCAATCTGGGGGAATGGCCTGGATGACCGACGGTTTTGAAATGAAGACAAATATGGAAGGTGGCCTTTTTGGGGGAATTATGAGAAAGCTTTCAGGAGAAACCTTATTTATGACTTCTTATACCTGCAAAAAGGATAACGCAGAAATAGCTTTTGCTTCTTCATTTCCGGGAAAGATTATCCCTTTAGAATTAAAGTCGGGAGAATCGATAATATGTCAGAAAAAAGCCTTTTTATGCGGAGAAAGAAGCGTAAAATTAGAAATATTTTTCAGGAAAAAACTCGGAGCAGGTCTTTTTGGAGGAGAGGGTTTCATACTTGAAAGAATAACAGGACCTGGACTTTGCTTTATAGAATTAGATGGAGAAGCTGTGGATTACAACCTTGGACATAATGATGTTTTGAAAGTGGATACCGGACATGTAGCAATGTTTGAACCCTCTGTGGATTTTGATGTAGAAATGGTAAAAGGTTTTACAAATATTCTCTTTGGAGGAGAAGGTTTGTTTTTATCTACATTAAGAGGTCCTGGCAAAGTATGGCTTCAGACGATGCCCATAGAAAATCTTGCTTCAAGGATAATACCATATATTCCAGAAAGAAAAAGTGATTAAATCACTTCATAATAAATATATCAATAAATACAAATAGCTGCGAGTTAGTTTTTAAAAAAATGGGGGGTCAACATGAATAAAAAATTTATGACCAAACTTACTCATAAAGGAGAAAAGGTGCCTCCTTCAATTTCCTATCCTAAGGTTCCTCCAATTTATTTGAGTTCTGTTTTTTGTTTTGACAGTGCGGAGGAACTGGATTTGGTGTACGAAAAGGCTGAATCGGGTTATGTTTATTCGCGTATCAGCAACCCAACCCACCATTGCACGGAAGAAATCCTTGCTGCGCTGGATGAAGGGGATGATGCCATCGTTTATTCCTCGGGCATGGCTGCTATAACCATGTCCATATTAGCCTTTGTGAAAGCAGGCGATCATATTATTTCAAGCAATGTTTTATATGGAGGAACGTGGGAATTTTTAAATAGCGAATTGAAAAAATTTAATATTGAGGTAAGCTTTGTAGATCTTAATAAGGAAGATATAGAAAAATATTTTAAACCCAATACGAAAGTAGTTTATGTGGAAACTATTTCTAACCCCCTTATGGAAGTAATAGATATAAGAAAAATAGCAGAAGCAGCTCATAGTAATAATGCTGTACTTATAGTAGACAATACTTTTGCCACTCCTGTAATTTGCCAGCCATTAAAACTTGGGGCTGATGTAGTGGTTTACAGTGTCACAAAATATATGGCCGGTCATAGCGACATTTTAGGAGGAGCTGTAGTGGCAGATAAAGAAAAAATAGAAAAAATAAGCCGTATTGGGCAAATTTACGGACCTACTATGAGCCCCTTTGACAGCTGGCTTTTGATGAGGAGCTTGAGAACCTTAGAGTTAAGAGTAGTAAGGCATAGTGAAAATGCTCTAAAATTAGCAGAGTATTTGAAAAACCATCAAAAGGTAAAAAAGGTTTATTACCCCGGACTTATATCCTCACCTTATAAAGAAACAGCGGATGTAATATTTAACAATGGATTATATGGTGGAATGTTAAGCATAGATCTTTATGGTGGAGAAAAGGCCGCATGTGATCTGATAAGAAATATGAAAAGTATTAAGTTGGTTCCTAGCCTCGCAGGTGTATCTACAACCCTTTCTTACCCCGCAAAAACATCCCATAGATCTATGAGCAGGGAAGAGCGAGAAAAAGCGGGGATTTCCGATGGACTTTTACGGGTTTCTGTAGGTCTGGAGGATATTGAGGATATTATAACGGAGTTTGACGCGGCATTACATACAACGTGATAAATTCTTACAGTTGAAATAATTAATAAAAAAATATATAATATAAGTTGCATAATTTCCATAAAAATAAAATCCAAGGTGATGGAGCTCACCGAAAACCGCCTTTTAGGCTAATAGCTCCTACGATATCGAAAGATATTGTAGGAGCTATAATTTTTCTAAGGGGTGAAAAATATGGTTATAGAAGTTGATTTAGCAAAGGAAATGTTGATCGAATACCTTATGGAAATAAAACAGATTATCGGGGACGGAGAAAATTCTTCATTAGAAATAGTAGATTATGAATTGGACAAACTTTTAAAAAATGAATTCAATTTGGCGGTTTTAGGTCAGTTTAAACGGGGTAAATCTACTTTTATTAATGCTTTATTGGGAGAAAAATTAGTTCCCACAGCAGTAGTGCCCCTTACTTCAATAGTTACTATTATTAAATACGGCTCAAAAGTAAAAACGACAGTATATTTTTTGGACGACTCAGAAAAAGAAATAGCTATTGATGAGCTGGAATATTACGCTACTGAAAGGGGCAATCCGGGGAATGAGAAAAAAGTAAAGGAAATTATTATAGAGCATCCATCCGAATTCCTTAAAAAAGGTATTTCCCTTATTGATACACCCGGGATCGGATCCGTCTACCAGCATAATACCGATGTTATCTATGAGTTTTTACCCAAATTAGACGCAGCTATATTCCTTTTTACTATAGACTCTCCCGTTGCGAAGAACGAATATGAATTTTTAAAAGACGTCCGGGATCATGCAGTTAAAATATTTTTTGTGCTTAACAAGATAGACTATGCTGAAGAAAAAGATGTGGAGGAAGCACTTAATTTTGCTGCCGAAGTCTTAAAAGAAAAATTAGGTGATGAGAAAATAAAGATTTTTCCAATTTCGGCCAGGATGGCATTAGAGGCTAAAGAAACTGGTGATGAAGAAAAATTAAAGTTCAGTGGAATGCCAGAATTGATTCGCGAATTGGAAAAATTTATAAATGAGGAAAAGGGAAGTGCCCTTCTGTTATCAAGTTGTAACACAATTCTTCGTTATTTATCCAAAATAAAGTTTGATATAAACCTGAAGATGGAAGCTGCTAAGACACCGGTAGAGGAACTGGGAAAAAATATTAATGTACTCAAGAAAAAAATGGAAGAAATTGAGAAGGATAAAAAGGACATGCTTTTCATCTTTGAAGGGGAGAGTAAAGAACTTCTTGCCCGTTTTAATGCCGAGTATGAAAAATTTAAAAATTCCCAATACCCGAGTTTGGAAAAGGCTTTAGAGGTTTACTTTACAAACAGCAATGCTTTACCCTTGAAAGAGCTTATAGAAAAGAGTAGAGAATATATAACCGAAAAAACCCTTGAGGTAATAGATTCATGGAAGGAAGGGGAACTCAAGCACTTAGCAGGCGCATCGGGAAATATTACGAAAAGGCTTGCTCAAAAAGTGGAGAAAATAATTGTCGAACTGCAGGAATTGACCTCCAGTATGTTTCATATCCAGTATGAAAGCTTCGCTTTGATAGAGGGTTTTAAAGAAGCAGGATATTTTTACTATAACATGGAACCGGAAAAGACCTTTTTATTACCAACTCCCCTATCAATTGCTCCGTTTCTTCCGGGTTTTATTGCCCGCAGGATAGCCCTGAACAATTTGAAGGAGTGGTTAAAACAGCAATTTGACAGGCAATGCGGGAGGGTAAGGTACGATATTGCTCAAAGGATGGAAAAAACTTTTAAGGAGTATTATAATTATCTGGAAGAAAAGATTACAGAAACCGCTGAGGGCATTATGGATTCTGTTGAAAAAGCCCTTGAACTTAAAAAGAGCGGTGAGCAAAATGTAAAAAGCTTAGTTGAAGAATTAGAAAAAGTTTTAAAGAGGGTAAGTGAAATAGAAAATGGTATAAGAAAAATAAAAAAACAAATAGAAGGGGCTGTATAAATTGGAAGCGGGTTTTGAAGAAAAAATCAAAGATATATTAAATAATATCGGAAAAGCTATAGTTGGGAAAACTCATGTGGTAGAACTTATATTAACCGCACTTTTGGCGGACGGGCATGTGCTCTTAGAGGATGTGCCCGGGGTTGGAAAGACTTTAATGGCTAAGGCAATTGCCCGGTCCTTGGATTTGGAATTCAAGAGAATCCAGTTCACTCCTGACATGCTGCCTCAGGATGTGTTGGGCATTAATATTTACAATCAAAAAACAGGGGATTTTGTATTTAATGCGGGACCGATTATGACCAATATTCTTTTGGCTGATGAAATAAACCGGGCAACGCCAAGGACTCAATCAAGCCTTCTGGAAGCTATGGAAGAAAGGCAATTTACAGTTGACGGAGTAACAAGAAGGTTGAAAGCCCCCTTTTTGGTGATTGCTACTCAAAACCCCGTTGAAATGGAAGGAACTTTTCCCCTACCCGAAGCTCAATTAGATAGGTTTTTAATGAAAATTGACATGGGTTATCCTCAACTGGAAGAAGAAAGATTAATACTGCACCGCTTTGGAAAGGGAAATCCCTTAGAGGAAATAAAACCCGTTTTAACTGGGATGGAACTACTCGAAATGCGGGAAAGACTGAAAAAAGTCAATTTTGATGAAAGTTTGGAGAACTACATGCTTACAATCATTAGAGAAACCCGAAAACACCCTGCAGTTAAACTGGGAGCAAGCCCCCGGGCTTCTCTGCTTTTTTATAGATGTGTTAAGGCTTTTGCAGCTATTAAGGGCCGGGATTACGTTATACCGGATGACATTAAATATCTGGCAAAACCCGTTTTGAACCATAGATTAATATTAAACTATGAAAGTGTAATAAAAAACTATAAACCTGAAGATGTTTTGGACGACATTATAAAGAATACACCGGTTCCCGTAGAATGAATTATTTTAAGAAGGGAATGTTATGGAAGCTTTATTTTTTATAGGGGCGGTAATTTTTATAGTTACAATATCTTATGTGTGGAGTAAGTTGAGTGTGAAAGGGCTGGAATTAAACCATGGTTTTGAAAGAGATAGAATATTTTTAGGAGAAACTATAAATTATGTACAGGAATTGACCAATAAGAAGCTGTTACCATTGCCCTGGATAAAAGTCGAAACTGAGGTGCCCAAGGCGATGGATTTTATTAAAGGAACCCTTGTGGCTCATAATAAGCCGGGTAAGAAAATTTTAAGTGGGGTTTATTCCCTTTTATGGTATCAGAAAATTAGGAGAAGATATCCCGTTTCCCCACAAAATCGCGGGATTTTTTTCTTTGGTCCCGTAACTTTGAATACCGGAGATTTACTTGGTATTTACCAAAATGAGATGAAAATTTACAACAATGCCAGGTTGATAGTTTACCCCCGAATAGTAGATGTATTTGTCACCGAAGGCACTCCCGATATTTCCCTTTCAGGAGCAGGCGGCAAAAAAAAGATCTTTCCGGATCCTTTTTTATTCGGCGGCAAAAGGAATTATTTTCCCGGAGATTCCTTAAAAGATATTGATTGGAAATCCTCAGCAAAATTTGACAGGCTTTTGGTGAAGGTATATGATTCAAGTTACAAAAAAAGGATTTGTTTTATACTTGATGTAAATACATTTGAAAATGCGTGGGAGGGAATTAATCCCAAGCTGTCGGAATTTCTTATAGTTCTTACTGCTTCGATTGCAAAGAAAGCCATTGATTCAGGATATGAAGTGATGCTTGCCAGCAACGGAAGAATTATATCCGGTGATAATGATACCGATATATTTACTTTAATACCTTATGGCACGGGTGCAATACATTTAAAGGTAATTTTAGATGCTCTGGCACGCCTTGATTATTACAGTATTTATAAGATAGACGAGGTATTTGACAGGGTTTTCCATACATTAAAAAAGGGGAGCAGAGTGGTTTTTATAACGGCAAACTGGGGTAAGAGTGGGAAAAAAATAGTGGAATTCCTGGAAAAAATGAGTTTTGATGTAGAACTGATTCTGGCGGGGAAAAGGAATAAGGATTATAAAGGACCTAAGGGAGTTAAGACTTATCACGCTTTTGGGGAGGAAAAATGGCGTGAAATTTCTTTTATCGAACTGGTTTAAAGGGATAAAAGTATTACTTTTACTGCTAATTCATTATATATTTTTGCTCATTATTAATTTTAGTTTTGGAAAAATTTTTTTAAAAGAACTTTTTTCGGCTTATGAAATATTATTCTGGTTTACAGCGGGGATTTTATCTAAGTTTTTTTATTACAGGTTGAAAAACTTCAAAATACTTTTGTTGCTTTCAGTATTAATGTTGATGTTTTTAAAATACCACAATGTTTTTTATTATTTAAGCTTTGCATTTTTATGCTTTATTTTTGGACTTTGGCCGGATAGCAGGGAGCTCGAGCATTATGAACTGATGCAAAAACTTAAAAAGTTCACACTTATTATTGTTATTTGTCTTCTTTTTTATAAAAATGATGGAAAAACCGGCGAAATGCTTTTTTTAACCTTCGGTTTCATAATAGTTTCCCTTATAGCTCTTTCTTTATACCAATTAGAGTCTTTCTCCTTGCAAATTTCTAAGGGAAGATGGATATTTACTACTTTAATTTTTTCTTCAATAATTGGAATTATTATTGTTGTGTTAGTGGAACTAATAAAGCCTTATGAATTTTTAGTATTTACTGATTTTATTAAGGCAACATATTTTTTGTTTGTAGAACTTATGTTTAAGATCTTAGAACCTTTATTCAAGCCTTTGGATAAAGTTCTATCATTTTTATTGTACTTTATTTCAAGATACGCAAAAATAAAAAGACAGGAAATTTTACCCGGGGAACAAGGCGTAAATATTATGCCTGGCAGTCATGAAGAATACGTGGTGCCTGCTACAGTTGAAATTGTTTTTAAAGTTTTCGGCTTAATTTTCCTTTTGATGGTATTTAGTGGAATAATATATTTAGCTTTGAAAAAGTATATTGGATCTTTTACTGAAAAGAATGATTTTGTTGATGAGAAAGAATCGGTATACGACCCCACATTATTTAAAAACAGCATAAACGAGCTTTCTTGTAAAATAAAAAAAATAATAAGATCCCGTATTAAACCTTTGAAATACGGAGATTTCCCTGCGGCTAAGGTCAGAAAGATGTATGCTCAACTTCTACGGGTAGCGGAAAAAAAGGGGTATTTCAGAAAAACCTACGAAACACCCCTTGAATTCACACCTCAACTTAAAAAAGCCTTTGAAGATGATAAGAACATAATAGAATATATAACAAATCTTTACCAGAAAGCGAGGTATTTTCCTGAATCGGTTTTGGATATCGAGGTGGAAGAAATGAAAAAAATAACTAAAACTTTAATGCAGAGTAAAATTTGATTAGTTTTACTTTAATATTGGAATTCTGCTTCCTCCCCGTGCATCAACCGGGAGGATTTTTTCTACTACTCCTCTTCTGTGTCCTATAAGAAAACTTGTCATGTTTGCAGAGGAACACGCATGGTTGGGTATAACTTCTATTTTATCGCCCACTTTTAAGTTTGTATTACCGCTGATTCTTATTTTTCCTACCTCCTCTGACAGGCTTTCAACGGTCAGTTCAGGATGTCCTTTTACTATGCCGTAACCTGCTGTTAAGGAAACCCCATGAGCACCCTTATCTAAACCAAAACACTTGCTTCCCGCATCTATTATAAAAAGGTCTTCCTTAGGGTGAGATACTATTGTGGCAATTACGGTAAGGGCGCACCTTTCCTCGGGAACGGTTCCTAAGGCAATCTGAATTGCATCGTAAAATACGTAATTACCCGGTCGTAATACATTGATTTTGTCGTCTTTTGCGGCATAAAACGCCGTAGGGGTGCTTCCGGTGGCTATAATTTCTACGTTAAAACCTTCCTTTTCTAAAAGGTTAGAGGCCATACGCAAGGCGTTTGCTTCTTCCTCAGCGACCGCCTTAACTTCCACAGAATTTGTTTTAGCATATACATGTCCCGGATGGGTGGCAATTCCCTTGAATTTAAGGTGATGAAATTCTCTCAGCGTTTTTGCAAGTTCTGGAGCTTTTTCAGGAATTACTCCAAAGCGGTGTAAGCCCGAGTCAATTATTATTAGATAATCTAAATAAAGCCCTTCCTCACTGCAAATTTTATCTACCTTTAATGCGGCCTCTTTGGTATCAAAACTAAGAATTATATGAGCATTCTTTGCAAGGGTTATTACTCTTTCTATATTTTCTTTTGATGCAACCGGATATGCCAGCATTATTTCTTTAAAACCGCACTCAACCAATTTTTCGGCTTCATCAATTGTACCAACCAAAAAGCCCTTTGCACCTAAGTCCGCCTGCATTTTTGCAATTTCAGTGCTTTTGTGGGTCTTTACCATAGGCCACAGTTGTTTTTTGTTTTCTCTACATAAATCAGCCATTTCTTTTAGATTATTTTCTAATTTATCTAAATCGACGAGGAAAGCAGGTGTTGGTAGATCAAAGATTTCGGTCATAAAAACCCTCCCCTAAAAATAAAAAAATTCAGTTTATATAAATAATTTTATCATAACCGTTTTATAACATCCAATTTATGATAATTAAGAAAGAAGGATTTGTAAAAGTGATTTTATAGATAGAGTATTTTAAGAAAAATAATATTATCACCAATAGTTTGATTATATATAATATTAATGATAAATATGAAAATTCAGGAGGGAAAATAATGTCCTGCATTGTTATGACAGAAAAAAATAAATGCAGGCAGTGTTATTCCTGTGTTCGCCATTGTCCTGTTAAGGCGGTAAGGGTAAAAGGGGGTCAAGCAGAGGTACTTGTGGAGCGCTGTATTTCATGCGGCAGTTGTGTAAAGGTGTGCTCACAAAACGCTAAGGTTATAGAAAGCGGGATTGAAGAAACTTTAAAGATACTTAAAGAAAAAAAGTTTAAAGTTGCCGTGCTTGCCCCCAGTTTTCCTGCTGCGTTTAAAATTGACGAAATCGGTAGGATTATAGGGGGATTAAAGGCTTTGGGCTTTGACGAAGTATGGGAGGTAGCTGTTGGTGCTGAACTTGTTGGAAAGGCTTACGAAGAATTATTGAAAATCTCACCTTTATTTCCTATAATAAGTACCCCATGTCCTGCAATAGTCAATTTGATTGAAAAACATTTTCCAAATCTTATACCCAATTTGACACCTTTGGTTTCTCCCATGATAGCGGTTGGAAGGTTAATAAAATCTTTATATCCCGGTGCTTTTGTAATATTCATCGGTCCTTGCATAGCGAAAAAGGATGAGGCTAAGGAAGTATACGGCGTAGATGTGGTTTTAACCTTCAGCGAGATGAAAGACCTTTTTAATTTGAGAAATATCGTAATAAATTCTCAAGAAATTTGCGGTTTTGATGGTCCGCTACCACAGGGGGTTTTTAGAGGATTTCCGGTAAGCGGTGGGCTTTTGCAGTCTTTGAAAGGTAAGGCAGGATTTTCCCGAAAATTTATTACTGTCGATGGCAGGGATGCGATAAAATGCCTTGAAAGTATAGATAAATGGGAATTTAAGCCAAATTTTGTTGATATTCTTATGTGCCGCGGTTGTGTGGATGGTCCGTATTTTAAAAATGACAATTTCTATACCGGTGGCGAAAGGGTTGAAAAATTCATCGTTTCCGGAAACATAGGTGATGAGAAAAGGTTAAAGCTTGATGCTTATAAAGATATAATTAAAAATTTAGATCTTACCCGTAGTTTTAAAAATAAGTCCGTAAAAATAGAAGAACCGACAGAAGAAGAAATAAAAAGAATACTTATACATACTAATAAGTTCAATGAAGGAGATGAATTAAACTGTGGTGCATGCGGATATGACACCTGCAGGGAAAAAGCAGTAGCTGTATACAATGGTATTGCTGAGATAGAGATGTGCTTGCCTTATCTTTTGACAAAAGAAATTCAGGAAAAAAATCGTATTGATGAGTTAAACAGGGAAATGTCCGCGATAATAGAGTCGTCTTACGATGGAGTCCTGGTTACTGATGGGCAGGGTAAAATATTGAGGCTTAATGCGGCATTTGCCAAATATTTAGGTGTTCCCCGTGAAGATGTGATAGGAAAAAATACTGAGGAGCTGGAAAAAAATCGAGTAATATACCCTTCCATTACTAAACTTGTTATAAAAGAAAAAAGGAGGCTTACTTTAATCCAGCAGGCGGGGAAGAGAAAGCTTTTTACTACCGGGACTCCTATATTCAATGAAAATGGTGAAATTGTAAGGGTTTTAATAAATGCCATGGATATTGATGAATATCAAAGTCTTACAAAGGATGCCCTTGATGCCGAAAAACTCAAAAAATACTTAGAAAAATGTACACATTCCGGAGACTCGGGGCCTTTGCACAGAATAGTTTCGGTTAGTCCTGTAATGGAAAAATTAATACACCTTTGCTTGAGACTGGCAAACGTAGATTCAACGGTTCTCCTTCTTGGAGAATCCGGTGTTGGGAAGAGTTTAATTGCCAGATTTATTCATGATAATAGCCCTCGCAGCAAAGGACCTTTCGTTAAGATAAATTGTGGATCGATTCCGGCAAGTCTGCTGGAATCAGAACTTTTTGGGTATGAAACCGGTGCTTTTACGGGAGCAAAGCGTGAAGGCAAGCCGGGGTTAATAGAAATGGCCCATAAGGGTACCCTTTTTCTCGATGAAATCGGCGACCTTCCGCTGAACTTACAGGTAAAGCTGCTACAAGTTCTGCAAGACCGGGAGCTTACGCGGATAGGAGGTATAAAACCCATTGAAGTTGATATAAGGATTATAGCAGCTACAAATAGAGACTTAAGAAAAATGGTAGAGGATGGGGCTTTTAGAGAGGACCTATATTACAGGTTAAGTGTGGTACCTATTACTGTACCTCCGTTACGGGAGAGAAAAGAAGATATCGAACCTCTTATATTCTATTTTGTAAATTACTATAATAAACGTAATGGGATTTCAAAAACTCTCCTGCAAGAAGCAATAGATGTACTCAAAGATTACTCATGGCCGGGAAATGTCAGGGAATTGGAAAATTTTATTGAAAGAATATTGGTGACATCGGAAAAAAATTTCATAGGTGTTGAAGATCTGCCTCAATATATAAAGAAAAGCGAAACTTCTCGACAAAATCATTGTAAAATTACCGTGGAAGGTTTGATGCCGCTTAAGGAAGCCATTGAAATGGTAGAAAAACAGCTTTTATTTCTTGCAAGAAAACAGTGCAAAAATACTTACGAAATGGCAGACCTGCTGGGGATAAATCAGTCAACGGTAGTTAGAAAACTTAAAAAATTAAAGGACAATAGTTAATGCACTCTCGCATTTTTGATGTTTCGGTGCATTTTTGAATTAATTAGCAAAATAAAATTATAACATTCACATATTATTTTATATTAATGCTTTCAAGCATCGGAAACATTTTTGCAATATTTCCGATGCTTTTTTTATGTTATTTTTCTATAAAAAAATTGTTTTATTTTAGAATGTCCATAGGTATGAAAATTGCTTAAAAATGATTAGCAAAAAGAGTAAGGAGGAAGTAAATATGTCTGAAAAAGTTTTTGATATAACCCAGGAAGACTTATTATGGGTTGAAGAATTATTGAAAGGTTACGGGCGAAAAAAAGAGGAACTTTTACAAATATTGAGAGATGTCCAAAATCGATTTGGATTTATTCCTATGAAAGTACAAATTAAAATATCAGAATATTTAGACATACCTTTAAGTGAAGTGTACAGTATTGTTACTTTTTATGCATTTTTTTCTTTAAAACCAAAGGGGAAATATCGAATAAGCGTATGTAAAGGAACTGCTTGTTATGTAAGGGGATCTGAAAAAATCATAGAAAAATTAACCCAGTACTTAAAGATACAGCCGGGCGATACCACTGATGACGGTTTATTTTCCATCGATATAGTTCGATGCTTGGGTGCCTGCGGATTGGGACCGGTAATGATGATAAATGAAGATGTTTATGCAAGATTAAAACCCGATGATATTCCCAAAATCATTTCAAAATACGAGCCTCCTTTTAAAAATTACGAGGAAGTTATGAAAGAACAGGAAGAGATAGTAAAAAGCAGAAAGAGGGCAGAATTAAAACCTTCAACAAAGTTAGTGACAGCTTGAAGTCAGGGTGAGAATTTTTACGGAAAGGAGGTTGGTTATGAATACCGAAGAAGTTTCTCCCTTTGCTACTATTGTGGTATGTTATGGGATTTGCAGTATAGCTGCCGGCGCTAAGGATGTATTAAACACGTTTATAAATGAGATAGAAACAAAAGGTATACCGGTAAAAATAAAAACTACTGGATGCATAGGTCTTTGTTCAATGGAACCCTTGGTACATGTATATATGGAAGGTCTTCCTGCAGTAACCTACTGCTATGTAACACCGGAAAAAGCAAGAGGAATATTGTTTCACCATATAATGAGAAGAACGATTATCAAAGAGTGGGTTATCCCTAATGTATAAGGAGGGGTAAAAATGGAATTTTATAGAAAACATGTGCTGGTATGTGGTGGAGGAGGTTGCATTTCTTCCGGTTGTATAAAAGTAAAGGACCGGCTTTTAAATAAGATTGAAGAAATGAATTTATCCTCCGAAATAAAAGTAATAATTACCGGATGCATGGGTCCATGTCATTTAGGGCCAATGGTTGTAATTTATCCTGATGGAGTGCTGTACACAAAAGTGACTCCAGAAGGAGCGGATAAAATTATCGAAAAACATCTTTTCTTGGGAGAAATTGTGGAAGAACTTCTAATTAAGGATTCAAATGGAACCCCCATAATTTGCAAGGATGAAAATCCTTTTTTTGCCAAACAGGTAAAAATAGCCCTGAGAAATGTGGGACTCATAGATCCTATGAATATTGAGGAATACATCGCAGCAGACGGATACAGGGCTCTGGCAAAGGTATTATTTACGATGAAGCCAGAGGACGTTATTGAAGAAATTAAAAAATCCGGTTTAAGAGGGCGAGGCGGTGCGGGATTTCTTACCGGGCTCAAGTGGAGTTTTACTGCAAAAGCAAAGGGTAGTCCTAAATATGTATTGTGCAATGCCGATGAAGGCGATCCCGGTGCTTTTATGGATAGGAGCATCCTGGAAGGAGATCCTCATTCTGTTATAGAAGCAATGGCTATAGCGGGATATGCGGTAGGTTCCAACCAGGGTTATGTTTATGTGCGTGCGGAGTATCCCCTTGCTGTAGAAAGATTAAAGCATGCGATAGAACAAGCAAGGGAGAGAGGACTTTTGGGCAAAGATATTTTAAATAGCGGGTTCGACTTTGATATAGATATAAAGGTGGGTGCCGGAGCTTTCGTTTGCGGAGAAGAAACGGCATTAATAGCATCTGCAGAGGGGAAAAGGGGAGAGCCTCGCCCCAAACCTCCTTTTCCTGCAAATGAAGGCTTCTTAGGCAAACCTACGCTTATAAATAACGTGGAGACTTATGCAAATATCTGTCCCATTATCCTAAGGGGAGCTGATTGGTTTTCTGGCTACGGGACGGAAAACAGCAAGGGCACTAAGGTCTTTGCCCTCGCCGGTAAAATAAAAAATACCGGGTTAGTGGAAGTACCTATGGGTACCGCCCTTGGTGAGATCATTTACGATATAGGCGGGGGTATACCCGGTGGGAAAAAATTTAAAGCCGCTCAAACAGGAGGTCCCTCAGGAGGATGCATTCCCAAAAAGTACCTTAACACTCCAGTAGATTATGAATCTTTAAAAGAACTTGGAACGATAATGGGGTCAGGCGGGCTAATAGTAGTGGACGAAGATACCTGCATGGTAGATTTTGCAAAATATTTTCTCCAATTTGTTCAGGATGAGTCCTGTGGGAAGTGTGCACCCTGCCGGTTGGGAACAAAGCGAATGCTTGAAATTATGGAGAGGATTACACGAGGTGAAGGCAAAGAGGGGGATATTGAACGGCTTATTGAATTGGGAGAAATTATAAAAGAAACCGCCTTATGCGGGCTTGGCCAGACCGCACCGAATCCCGTGCTCAGTACAATAAGATATTTTAGGGATGAATATGAGGCCCATATTAAATACAAAAAGTGCCCGGCTTCAGTATGTGCAAGTCTTTTTAATTCACCCTGCCAAAATGCGTGCCCTGCAGGGGTGGAAGTACCACTATATATTAGTGCTATAAGAATGAAGGATTACGAAAAAGCAGTAAGTATAATTAGAGAAAACAACCCCTTCCCGGCGGTATGCGGTAGAGTGTGCAATCATCCGTGCGAGTCGAAATGTCGCAGGGCTCAAATAGATGAACCGCTGGCTATTAGAGCATTAAAGAGGTTTGTTGCAGATTATGATATGAAAAACCCGCATTTACCGGTGGTTAAAAAAGCAAAGGGCAAAAAAATTGCCGTAATAGGCTCGGGACCTGCAGGCCTTACGGCAGCTTATTATCTTGCACTTGAAGGATATAGCGTTACCGTCTTTGAAGCACTTCCTATAGCCGGCGGTATGTTAGCCATTGGTATTCCGGAATACAGGCTGCCAAAAGATGTTTTAAAATCAGAAATTGAACATATAAAATCAGCGGGTGTTGAAATACATTTAAATATGGCTTTGGGTAAGGACTTTACCATAGAAGATTTGAAATACCAGGGTTATGACGCAATATTTATTGCAATAGGAGCCCAAAAAGATATTAGACTTGATATACCGGGACAGGAGCTTTACGGTGTATACTCAGCGTTGGAATTCCTAAAGAAGGCAAACTTAAATGAATATATTGACATAGGCAAAAAAGTTGCCGTTATAGGCGGGGGCAATGCTGCTGTTGATGCTGCAAGAGTAGCACTCAGAAAGGGCGCAAAAGAGGTTAATGTGTTTTACAGGCGTGGTCCTGATGAAATGCCGGCTTTACCCGAAGAGGTCAAAGATGCTATTGAAGAAGGCGTAAAATTCCACTTTTATACAGCTCCTATTCGGATTATAGGTGAAGGTGGTAAGGTGATTGGAATTGAAATAATCAGGATGAAGCCTGCAGATTTTGATGAAAACGGCAGGAGAAAAACGGTGCCCATAGATGGGTCTTCGTTTAGCATAAAAGTAGATAACGTAATTTGCGCCCTTGGACAGCAGGTAGATTTAGGGGCAATAAAAGTGCCAAAAGGAATGAGCATTACCATAGACAAAGAAACCATGGAAACTTCAATACCCGGAGTATTTGCAGGAGGGGACTGCGTAACGGGTCCTTCTACGGTAATAGAAGCTATAGCCTCGGGTAGAAAAGCAGCTTTATCAATAGACAAATATTTAGGAGGCAATATGTATGAAAAGAAGAACTATTGTTCCCGGACAGCGGACTATGAGATTTATGAAGAACATAGGAATAGGTGTACAACTGTAAAATTAAAGGCACAGGAAAGAATAGATAGTTTTAAAGAAGTGGAATTAACTCTTGAAGAGAGCGCAGCTTATGAGGAAGCATGCAGGTGTTTAAGGTGCGATGTAAAACAGAACGAGGAGGATGAGGTAGAGTATGCTAAATCTTACAATTGATAATATAAATGTTCAGGTTGAAGAAGGTGCTACCATCTTGGATGCTGCCAAAAAGGCAGGGATTTATATACCTACTCTCTGTTACAGAGAAGACCTAAAACCGATGGGTGTATGCAGACTCTGTGTAGTAGAAGTAAAAGGTGCAAAAACCCTTCAGGCAGCCTGCGTAACTCCCGCATCGGAAGGAATGATAGTAAAAACTAATTCTCCATTCATAAGAAAAGCAAGAAAAACGATATTAGAGCTTATATTATCCAATCACCCTATGGAATGTCCTGCATGCATAAGAAATGGTAATTGTGAACTTCAAGAAATGGCTTCTAGATTGAATATAACCGATATTAAATACAGCGGTGAGAAAAATATCTTTAACAGGGATGAAACTACACCTGCTATAGTACGAGATCCTAACAAGTGCATACTTTGCCGTCGATGTGTAAACGTATGCGGTGAAATCCAGGGGATAGGTATAATAGAACCTCATCACAGGGGTTTTAATACTTCAATTGATCCACCCTTTAATCAAGGCTTAAGTAAAATGCCATGCGCTCAGTGCGGGCAATGCGTGCTGGTATGTCCTACCGGTGCCCTGACCGAAAGGGACGATACTGATAAGGTATTTGATGCACTTTCCGATCCACAAAAATATGTAATTGCGCAAACCGCTCCTGCAGTAAGGGTAGCATTAGGTGAGGCTTTTGGGATGGAGCCTGGAAGTATTGTTACCGGTCAGATGGTCGCGGCTTTGAGAAAAATGGGATTTTACAGGATATTCGATACAAATTTTACAGCCGACCTCACGATTATTGAAGAAGCCAGTGAACTCGTTGAGCGTTTAGAACAAGGAGGCAAGATGCCCTTGATAACTTCCTGCAGTCCGGGTTGGATAAAATTTTGCGAACATTTTTACCCTGAATTACTGGATAACTTATCCACATGTAAATCCCCACAGCAGATGATGGGAGCGCTTATAAAGACCTATTATGCGGCTAAAAACAGGATACCTCCGCAAAATATTGTCGTAGTATCCATAATGCCCTGCACTGCTAAAAAATTTGAAGCTCAAAGGGGCGAAATGGTATCCAGCGGTTATCAGGATGTAGATATAGTTATAACGACGCGGGAACTTGCACGCATGATAAGGGAAATGAATATTGACATATTAAAATTAAAACCCGAAGATTACGATTTTCCTTTAGGGATTTCGACGGGAGCGGGTGCTATTTTCGGTGCAACGGGTGGGGTAATGGAAGCGGCGTTGAGAACAGCATATTATTTTTTGACCGGTGAGGAATTAAAACATGTAGAAATACATCCGGTAAGAGGAATGGAGGGAATTAAAGAGGTCGAGGTAGAAATTAAAAATCTTAAAATAAAAGCTGCTGTTGCCCATGGACTTAAGAATGCGAGAAAGCTTATGGAAAGAATCAAAAATGCAGAAGTTCAATACCATTTTGTTGAGGTAATGGCCTGTCCGGGTGGATGCTTAGGTGGGGGAGGACAGGTGATTCCTACCAACGACAGTATAAGGTTAAAACGTATGAAAGCTATTTACGACATAGATGAAGGTATGCATATTAGGCGGTCTCATGAAAACCCTGCGGTTATGGAGCTTTACAGGGAATATTTAATAAGGCCGTTAAGCGAGAGGTGCTATCAGCTTTTACACACGGATTATATGCAAAGACCCAAGATTTTAACCCGGGATTAACCCGGGTTATTTTTTTGCAATAGTTATTCAATTAAAGAATTCTCCAATTCCGATAAATTTAATATTTTAATGGTATTTTTCTTAAAATCGATAATGCCTTCATTTTTCAATTTAATCATTTCCCTGGAAAGCGAAGGTCTTGGTATTCCTATGTATTCTGCCAGATCTTTTCTGGATAAGGGTAATTCTAAAATTAAGCTTTTATTTTTTTTATATTCTTCCAGTAATAAAAGGGAAATTTTTTGCCTAATGCTTTTTTGAGAAATTATTGTTATTTTTTCGTTAAGCATTAAAATTCTATTGGAAAGCAGGGAAATAAAGTTAAAGAGAAATTTTTTATTGCCGTTACAAAGTTTTATTACATCGTCTATGGATATAAACATTATCTTTGTTTCGGTAAAAGCAGTGATCGTGGAGGGATATTTTCTAATATCGGAGAAAATTATAACCTCCCCGAATATGTTTCCTTTTTTCAAAGAGGCCACAGTAATAGACCTGCCGGAAGCATAGAATTTTTTTATTTCCACGCTTCCATCAAGGATTATTCCTATGTTGAGGCAGTCGTCCCCTTCAACAGCTATTAACTGGCCTTTATTAAAAGGTTTTATCTTGTAATTAACAGAATTTAAAATATCTTCAATATCTTTTATGGACATGCCTTTGAATAACGGGCAAAGGGTTAAGGAACTTACAATTTCTTTCATATTACCTCCATATATTTCTAATTTAGTAACTATTGTTACCGAAATTTTTGTCTAATATTATTATATTATAAAAAAGCATTAAAAACTTAGAAGGATTTTAAAAAAAGAAAGGATGGTTTCTATGATAGAAAAGCTATATGAATTTAAGATCGTCAATGACAAATTAATTGAACGAATTGTGGATGACGATAATGTAGCAATAAATCATATGATACTTGTTAAGGATACAGGTTTACCCGAGCATTTTTCTAATTCTAATGTTTATATGTTAATTATAAGGGGCAAAATGACAATTAGCCTTAATGACAGTTCTCCCAGAATTTATGAAAAAGGCAGTATTTTATATATACCTTACAATACAAAAATGAATGTTCAAAATTTGGACGAGGAAGTTCTTGAATTTTTTGTAGTAAAAGCTCCCAATCCAAAAAACTTTAAAAGATAAACAATAAAAATAAAATTATAAAAGCCGTGCTTTGATGCACGGCTTTTTTTGTTAAAAATTGTCTCCGAGTAAAAGTAATATCAGAATGAGAAACACAAGAAATGATCTATCTTTTTTTGGTCCCATTACTTTTTCGATGTTATCCATTCTATTACCTCCTAAAATTTAGTCTAATACATTATATGACTGTAAGCCATTTTGGGTGCAAGGGTTAAAGGAAGAATGTTTGAGCTGATTTTTAAGAGATTTTTTTAATAGAATTTTTGTAAAAATAGAGAGTTAAATACTTTAAAAAAAGGAAATTGATTTTTATAATGAATATTTATGATATTATTATTTTAAAAGAATAGTAAAATTTTCATAATTTAAATAAAAGATAAGGGAGAGGTTAAATTGGACTGTAAAGAGTTACTAAAAATTTTAAGATCCGAATTAAAACTTGCTACCGGTTGTACGGAACCTGCAGGTGTGGCCTTTGCTACCGCAAAGGCAGTGGAATTGCTGGGGGAGGAGGTTTTAAAGGTAAAAGTAACCGTAAGTACCAATGTATTTAAAAATGGAATGGGAGTTTATGTACCGGGAGCGGATAATAAAGGTCTGGAATATGCCGCAGCCCTGGGAGCGGTTATAGTCAAGCCGGAGTTAGAGCTGGGGATCCTTGAAGATGTGGACGGGGAGTGTATAAAGAGAGCATTAAAACTAATAAAAGAAGGTGCTATTGAAATTACCTATTTATCCGGTTGTCCGGGAGTATATATAAAAGTTGAAGCGGAATCTGCGAACCATGAATCTACTGTAATTATTAAAGGAAATCATACTAATATAATCTATTTAGAGGTGGATGGGAAAATATTAAAAGACGAAGTTAAAGAAGATAAAAGGCAAGAAGAAGAAAAGATAAAGGACTGGTCTATTAAAGATATAATTGATACGGTTAATAAATTTTCCGAAAAGGATTTGTTATTTTTAAAAGAAGTAATAAAGATAAATGCTGATATAGCTCAAAAAGGATTAAATGAAAAATGGGGCATGGGAATTGGATTTACATTAAATGAAATGTTTATAAGAGGAATCTTAAATAAAGATATGGTTAATACAGCAAAAGCATGGACAGCAGGGGCAATAGATGCGAGAATGGCTGGTGTGAAAATGCCTGTTATAAGCTGCGGAGGAAGTGGAAATCAGGGGATCATGGCTTCAATTCCGGTTATTGTAGCTTCGGAATATTTAGAAGTTGATGAAATAAGCCTTTTAAAAGCTTTGGCCTTGAGCTTTTTAATAACTTTGTACATAAAAAGCCATATTGGAAGATTATCCGCACTGTGTGGGTGTGCTGTGGCTTCATGTATGGGGTCGGGAGCGGGGATAGCTTATCTAATGAATCTTGGAGAAAAAGGAATAATGGAGGTTATACAAAACATTGTTGGATGTATTTCGGGTATTATTTGCGACGGTGCCAAACCCGGATGTTCTTTAAAGGCTTTAATTGCAGTTGAAACTGCCTTTCAGATGGTTTTTTTAACTAAATACCATATAATGGTAGAGCCTTTTAGCGGAATTGTTTCGAGGGATGTGGAAGAAACTATAAAGAATTTGGGCAGGGTTTCTATCCCAGGCATGGTGGAGACTGATCATACCATACTGGAAATAATGCTTAAAAATAAACCTGAAATGAATGAGGCTATATTAAATGACCGAAAAAATGTGTAAGCCCTTGTCGAAGCCTGGAAAAAGCTTTAAATAAAATATTTGACAAAATATTAAAATATTGTAATAATAAACTAAAACAGTAATATATTAAATCAATTATTTACATTCCCTTTGGAATTGATTTATTTCCTTTTATACAATGTTGTTAGAATATAATGAAAAAAATTAAAATATAAATTTATAAAAAGATAAAGGAGGGATTTAATGACAATTGAAAAATTTTTAGAGACTCTTTCCGGCTTTTTGTGGGGTAAACCCCTGATCTACACCGTTCTTTTTGTGGGATTGTATTTAACAATTGGCTCCGGCTTCTGGCAGTTTAGGAAAATAGGCTATATTTTGAAAAACACGCTGGGGAAAATAGGTAAAAAATCTGAAGGCGGGGAAGGAATACTTACTCCCTTCCAGGCTGTAAGCATAGCCCTTGCCGGGACAATAGGCGTCGGCAATATTGCCGGGGTAGCCAGCGCCATTGCAGTCGGTGGACCGGGAGCCGTCTTCTGGATGTGGGTATGTGCCCTTGTAGGAATGATGACAAAAATGGTGGAAGTAACACTTGCGGTGCATTACAGGGATAAAAATCCCGATGGCTCTACCTATGGCGGACCAACCTACTATATGGAAAAGGGTCTTGGCATAGAAAGAGGTTTTGGATTTTGGAAACCGTTAGCCGTATTATTTGGAGTTGGTATTTTTTCTACATTTTTTATTACTTTACAGTGTTATACTGTTTCCGAGGCAATAAATAATACCTTTAAGGTTCCGATGATAGTAGTTGGATTAATTTACATATTACTAACCTATATGGTTATTTTGGGTGGGATAAAGAAGGTAGGAGAAGTTACCAGTTATGTTGTTCCTTTTATGGCAATATTTTATATAGTAGGCGGTTTATTTATCATTCTTAGCCGATTACCGGATGCTATAAGCGGTATAGGACTCATATTTAAGAGTGCTTTTACGGGTACCGCTGCAGTGGGTGGATTTGCAGGAGCAACTATTTCAAAAGCGCTGCAAATGGGTGTAGCCAGGTCAATTTACAGCAACGAAGCCGGATGGGGAACTGCTCCCATGGCTCATTCGACAGCAAAAACCGATCATCCAGTGAGACAGGGGCTCTGGGGAGCTTTTGAGGTTTTTATGGATACTATTGTAGTATGTTCCATAACCGCACTGGTTATAATAACTACCGGTATGTGGTCTTCCGGAGCTTCAGGAGCTTCATTGACCCTTGCTGCTTTTGAAAAGGGATTGGGGTATTTTGGTAAAGTTGTTGTTACCGTGGGTATTTTTCTCTTTGGATGGTCCACCACCACGGGCTGGTATACTTATTATGAAATAATATTAAGGCATTTGCTTAAAGGAAAAGAAAAGCTACATAAAACAATACTTACAGTTTACAAATACCTTTATCCCATTCCGGGATTTTTAATGGTGGTTTTTGCGGTTACAACGGGTCTTCCTCCTGCAATAGTATGGCTTTTAGGGGATGTTACCAGTGCTTTACCTACATTCATTAACTTGATAGTAGTTTTAATCCTTGCCCCAAAATTCTTTGAGCTTTTACGGGATTTTAATGCACGAGAATTCAAGGAAAGCAACGCTCAAATGGCAAAAAAAATATTTTTTGAAGATTAAAAATCACGGCGGGCTATATGCCCGCTTTGGCTTTAGGTAGGGGGTCTTTATGCTTGATATAATTATTCACGATGCTCTGGTGGTTCCCAACCTTGTTTATTCAGCAAGAGGCAGTGAAGTGGAAATGGTTATTGTGGACGGAAAGGTGATTTTAGAAGGAGGAAAATTATTAACACTGGATGAGCAGGAAATAACCAAAAACGCAAAAGAATCTGCCCGTTTACTTGCCGAAAGGGCGTACAACAGTGTAAAAAATTCCGGTACCGATACATTACTAATGATGGAAGAAGGATATTTGTAAATTAAGGGGGAGGCTTTATGGACCTAATATTATACAACGGGAAAATAATCACTATGGATGGGAATTTGCCACAAGCCGAGGCTGTGGCTATTAAGAACGGTAAGATAATAAAAGTGGGTAGTAATGGAGAAATTTTATCGTACAGGGAAAGCAATACCGAAGCGATAGATTTAAAAGGGAAGATAGCACTTCCAGGATTTAATGACAGCCATATGCACCTTTTAAGTTTTGCATTAAGCCTTGAAAAAGCTGATTTAAACGGATGCATTGACATACAAGAGTTAATTAAAAGGGTGAGGGATTTTATAGAAGCTAACGGAATTAAAAAAGGAGAATGGGTTCAAGGAAGGGGATGGAATCACGAGCTTTTTTATGAAAAAAGGATGCCCACGAGGCACGATCTGGATAATATTTCCCGGGAACACCCTGTAATTTTGACAAGAACCTGCGGCCACATTGCGGTGGCAAATACATATGCATTAAAGCTTGCAGGCATATTTGAAAATCCTCCTGCTGTACCGGGTGGGAGCATAGATCTTGATGAAAAGGGAATGCCTACAGGAGTGCTTAGAGAAAATGCAATGGAACTTATATACGGTAAATTGCCACCTTACGATAAATCGAAAATAAAAAAATTGATAGTAGAGGCGGCAGAAAAGTTTATTAAATCGGGATTGACATCGGTGCAATCCGATGATTTAGAGTCAATAAAAGGTGATTTTGAAGAGATTTTAAAAGCTTATTTTGAATTGGAAGGGGAAAATAAACTTCCCATTAGAGTAAACGAACAGGTGCTGCTGCCTACTATAGAAAAACTTGAAAGATTTCTTTCCCTCGGGTTGAGGACCGGACATGGCAGCGAGTATTTTAAAATTGGTCCTTTAAAACTTTTAACCGATGGTTCTCTCGGCGGAAGGACTGCTGCTTTGACCTTCCCTTATGAAGATGATAAAGATACAAAAGGCATAGCCATATACACCCAGGATCAGTTGGATGAGCTGGTGGAAAAAGCATACCTTAACGGAATGCAGGTGGCCTGCCATGCTATTGGAGACAGGGCGATGGAAATGGTATTTAACTCCTATGAAAAAGCTATGAAAAAACTTCCCAAAAAAGACCCGCGTTTCAGGATAATCCACTGTCAGATCACGACTGAAGAGTTAATTGAAAAATTCAGTAAATATAAAGTAATTGCAGATATCCAACCGATTTTTGTTTCTTCGGATCTTTCCATTGTAGAAAAAAGAATTGGCAGGGAAAGGGCTAAGTGGACTTATAACTGGAAAACCCTTATAAAAAAAGGTGTTCCCGTTGCCGGTGGTTCGGACTGTCCTGTGGAACCTTTTAATCCTCTTTTTGGCATATACGCTGCTGTTACAAGAAAGAATTTATCAGGATTTCCCGAAGATGGCTGGCTACCGGAACAAAAACTTTCTGTAAAAGAGGCAGTTTATATTTTTACCATGGGATCGGCATACTGCACTTTTGAAGAAAATATCAAGGGATCGATAGCATCCGGTAAATTGGCGGATATCGCGGTGCTATCGGAGGATATTTTTAAAATTGCTCCCGATGATATAAAAGATGTAGAAGTAGAAATGACCATACTGGGAGGGAAAATAGTCTACAGCAAATAAATGCTTTTTTTGGGGATAATAAAAAATAAAAAGGAAAATAAAAAGGTGAGTAAATATGAAAGAAAAAAAAGAAGTAAAAGGTTTTAATGAGTTAAATTTGTCAAAAGAGGTTTTGAAAGCTATTGAAGAAATGGGGTTTGAAGAACCAACTCCCATACAGTACAAAACAATTCCTGAAATTCTGGAAAATAAGGATGTAATCGGCCAGGCTCAAACTGGCACGGGTAAGACCGCAGCTTTTGGAATCCCAATTATTGAAAGGGTGGATTCTACAAAAAAAACCGTCCAGGCACTTGTGCTCTGTCCCACTCGAGAATTGGCGGTACAGGTTTCAGAGGAATTGAAACACCTTTCTAAGTATAAAAAAGGTATGAATATTGTTCCAATATACGGGGGTCAAGCAATAGAACGGCAGATACAGCTTTTAAAAATGGGGGTTCAAATCGTAATTGGTACACCGGGCAGAGTAATAGACCATTTAAAGAGAAAAACGTTAAAAGTCGATAATATTAAATACTTCGTTCTGGATGAGGCAGATGAAATGCTCAATATGGGTTTTATAGAAGATGTGGAATGGATATTGGATAAAACTCCGAAGGAAAAACAAATTGTATTATTTTCGGCAACAATGCCTCAAGAAATTTTGATGCTTGCAAAGAAGTATCAAAAAAACCCGGTGTTTATTAAGGTGGTTCATGATGAATTAACGGTCCCGAGTGTAGAACAAAAATATATAGAAGTCAAAGAGGAAGATAAAATAGAAGTGCTCTCAAGATTGATAGATTTATACAATATTAAAAAAGCGATGGTATTTTGCAATACAAAGAGGAAGGTAGATGAGGTAGCTGATTTGTTGCAGGCAAGAGGTTACTTATCCGAAGGGCTTCACGGGGATATGAGACAATCCCAGAGGAATAAAGTTATAGAAAAGTTTAGAAAAGGGCATTTAGAGATCCTGGTAGCTACTGATGTCGCAGCAAGAGGTCTGGATATCGAAAATGTGGAAGTGGTGTTTAATTTCGACGTACCCCAGGATGTGGAGTACTATGTGCATAGAATTGGAAGGACCGCAAGAGCAGGAAAAGAGGGTAAAGCTTATTCCTTTGTTACAAAAAAGGATTTTTATAGATTAAAGGATATACAAAAATATATTGGAAAGAAAATAAAATTAGAAAAAATACCTACTTTACTTGAAATAGGAGAAAAAAGGCTCGAAGAATATTTGCGTTATATTCAAGCAGAAATAGAAAAAGGCGCAAATCAAAAATTGTACGATATTATTGAAAGGTTGGCTGGAACGGAATATACCACCTTAGATATTGCAGCTAATTTATTAAAACTTCTTTTGATAGAAAAAGATATTATCGTTAAAGAATAAAATTAACCTGCCTTATTTTAGGCAGGTTTTTATCTTATTCCGAAATTATTTTTTTATCCTTTTCCAGAATGTGATTGCTTATCCAGTTAACTATAAAATCGAGAAGTTCCATAACGTAGGCTTCCTGGTTCTGGTCGATTTTAAATACATCAATACTGTCAATTTTTTCAATAAAATCTTTGTGTTCAACCTTATGGGAAAGGAGTCTCTTGTAACCTATTTTTTCCATATAATCTTCTTCCGACTTAAAATGGTATTTTGCGTAGTCTTTTAACTCGGAAATTAATTCTATAATCTTATCGTATTTATCTAAGATAAATTCATTCTTTAAAAGGTTATAAGTATCTTCGGCTATTTCAAAAAGCCTCCTGTGCTGATTATCTATTTCGTAAATACCTATCTTATAGTCGTCTTTCCATTTAATCAAAGTTATGCCCCCCTTTTTTTTATGCTTATATTTTAACTATATCAGACCATTATATAAGCTGACAATGCTTGTAGAATAAATTTTCTACTTTTCAAATATTATTAATAGAGGAAACAATAAAAATAATTTTTAAACAATTATGATTTGGAAGGAAAATTATAGTAAATATAGAAAATATATAAATATATAAAAATTAAATTTATTTAAAGTAAGTTATTTGAAAGGAGTGGAAGTCAGTGGAACATTACGGTTTTTTATCGGTATTACCTCCCCTGATAGCCATTTTACTGGCTATTGTTACAAAGGAAGTGCTTATTTCGTTAACCGCAGGAATTTTTGTGGGAACTTTGATTTTAAGCAATGGAAACGTATTTCAGGCTTTTATCTCTGCCTTCGATATTGCTTTTGAGAAAGTAGGAGATGCTTCCTGGAATGCCAGGACATTATTATATGTATTTTTCCTGGGGGGAGTTCTGGGGCTGGCGACCCGTTCGGGAGGGGCAAAGGCTTTTGCGGATTTTATAGCAAACAAAATTAAATCCAGGAAAAGCGCTCAAACTATGACCTTAGCGGCGGGACTTTTCATATTTTTTGATGATTATTTTAACTGTTTGACGGTAGGTTCTGTATTAAAGCCGGTGACAGATAAGTTCAGGGTTTCAAGGGAAAAACTGTCTTTTATTACCGATGCCACGGCAGCGCCGGTTTGTATTCTTGCGCCTATTTCTACGTGGGTTGCTTATATCATAGGGTTATTATCGGAACAATTTCAAAATCTGAAACTAAATAATAATGCTTTTGTGGAATTTGTCAAAACCATACCGGTTAATTTTTACTCATGGCTTATGCTCCTGATGATAGTTGTAATAATATTTACCAAATTAGAGTACGGACCGATGGCTAAAGCTGAAATCAGAACTATCAAGACCGGCCAGTTATATAATCCAGATAGGCTGCCGCCACCGGGTCTTGATACCGGAGAAAAGAAAGTATCTGAAAAAGGCAAGGGCATAGATATGATTTTCCCAATCGCCGCTCTGATAATTATTGTATTTCTTTTTATGCTCTATACGGGAGGTTACTTTGAAGGTGGAAAAAGCGTGGGAGCAGCCTTGCAATCCTCGGATTCGGTGACGGCTTTAGTATATGGTTCCTTCCTTACATTGACGGTTACGATATTGTTTTATAAAATCCGAGGGGTTCTTAATATTTTGGAAGCAATGGATGCCGTGGTTGAAGGAATGAAGTCAATGATGGTAGGGAATACGATACTGGTATTAGCCTGGATCATAGGCGGGGTTACATCAAAACTTGGAACGGGCGCTTATGTTTCGGAAGTAGTAAAGGCATCCATGCCGGTATGGTTGATTCCTTTTTCAGTTTTTATAGTAAGCTGTATCATGGCATTTGCTACGGGTACTTCATGGGGTACCTTCGCAGTAATGGTTCCTTTAGTGGTGCCTGTTGCAATAAGTACCAACATCAGTTTAACAATGGTTTTAGCGGCTTTGTTTAGCGGTGCTATTTTCGGAGATCATTGTTCGCCTCTTTCGGATACTACAATTTTATCGTCTACCGGTGCCGGATGTCCTCACATCGACCATGTAAATACCCAGCTTCCCTATGCTTTAACTGCGGCTTCCTGTGCCGGATTAGGATTTCTCCTATTTGGAATCACGAAAAATCCAGTAATTTCTTTTATTGCGGCATTGGCAGCGATGGTAATATTAATGTTTGTCATGGGCAAAATTAATGCAAAACAAATTGACGAAATTGAAAAATATATTTTGGAACTGGAGGCTGGTAAAGTAAATGAATAACCATAAATTTTTATTTGGAGGGATTTTATGCTATATCCTGCTGAATTCAAGTATAGAATGAGCATGCTGAATTCAAAGGAAATCGAAATGATTCATCAGGCAAGCTTAGAAATACTTCAAAGAACAGGGGTTTATATGCCTTTAAAAAAAGAAAGGTTAGAAGTATTAAAAGAATATGGAATTACCGTAAGGGAATATGATAAAAGAATATATTTTCCACCCAAGGTTGTGGAAGAAGCACTCAGTAAAGCACCTAAAAGTTATACTCTTTATGCCAGAAATCCCGAATACGACTTGCCTTTAGACGGACAGCACGGGTATTTGAGTTTGGATGGATGCGGTGTTCACGTAGTAGACCTGGAGACCGGTCAGGTGAGAAAATCTACGAGAGAAGACCTTGCCCGGGCGGCAAAAGTAGCGGATTTCCTGCCGCAAATTTCCTTTTTGTGGCCCTGTGTAAGTGCCCTCGATTGCACTCCTTCGGTGCAACCACTCTATGAACTGAAAACCCTTTTTGAGAATTCCAGTAAACATATACAGGTCATGACCGCCGTAGATCCACTGAATGCAAAAGGGAGTGTCGAAATTGCAGCGAGTGTAGCCGGAGGAAGGGATGCTTTGCGAAGAAGGCCAATTATCTCGAACTTTCAGTGCAGTGTAAGTCCTTTATGCTTTGAAGAAAAAAGCATGGAAGCGGCTTTTATATTTGCAGAAGCGGGAATTCCTGTGGGTATTATGACCATGCCTATGGGAGGGGCTACAGCACCGATAACTGTAGCGGGGAATATGGCTGTCAGTAATGCTGAAATTTTGGCGGGAATTACGGTACTGGAACTTTTATACCCTGGAACTCCTACTTTTTACGGTTCCTGTGCTACGATGATGGATTTGAGGACCGCCCAGATAACCTGCGGAGCGCCGGAAGATTTTTTAATGCAGGCTGCCATATGTGAAATGGCTCATTATTATAAAATCCCTGCCTGTGTCGGTACTTTTGCTACCGGAGCAAAAACCTTTAACTGGCAATCCGGTGTGGAAAATTCAATATCCTGTGCGGTTAGTGTTTGGTCCGGTGCTGACATGATATGCGGTGCGGGAATGTTGAACGGTGCTACCATCTTTTCTTTTGAACAACTGCTTATGGATTGTGAAATTTTTGAAATTATAAGACGGGTATTTTCGGGTGCCGAAGTAAACGCGGAAACCTTAGGACTGGATGTAATAAATAAGGTAGGGCCTGGGAATAATTTTTTGATCGAAAAACACACCATAAAATTTGCAAGAAAAACGTGGATGCCCAGCCTGATACAGCATAAGTCTTATGAGGACTGGGTAAGAAATGGGAAACCTTCTCCCGAAGGTATTGCAAAAGAAAAGGTGCTCACAATCCTTAATAGTCACCAACCTTTACCCCTGAATAACACGGAAGAGTTAAATGAGATAATAGATTATTATGAGCACTTGAGCAGGGCAAAATAATTTTTAATTTACAAAAGGAGGGAAATTATATGGGCTACGTATATGCCGTCCTCGGAGGAGGAAGGCAGGGCACTGCTGCGGCTTACGATATGGCCAAATCCGGGGATGCGGATGCGGTCTTAATTGCGGATATATCATGGGAAAATGCGGTTAAATCCTGTGACAGGGTAAATGCTTTGCTTAATAAAAAAATAGCCCAGCCCTTTAAATTGGATGTTACGGATAGAAAGAGCCTTCAGAATTTTTTAAATGAGGTGGATTCGTTTCTATCTGCAGTACCCTACTGGTACAATTTAAAGATTACTGAAGCAGCTATAGAGGCAAAAGCAAATATGTGCGACTTAGGCGGAAATACGGAATTGGTAAAAGAGCAGCTGAAATTAGACGAAAAAGCGAAAGAAGCGGGAATTGCCGTTATACCCGATTGCGGTCAGGTACCCGGCATGGGAACATCCTTGGTTGTATATGCCATGAGCCTTCTGGATAAACCTGAGGAAGTTTACATGTGGGATGGGGGAATACCCCAGAATCCCGTGCCTCCTTTTAATTACATACTTACTTTTAATATTGCGGGGTTGACCAACGAGTATTACGGAACAGCAAAATTTTTAAAGGATTATAAGGTTGTTGAAGTTCCTACCTTCAGGGAAGAAGATTACGAGCTGGTAAGTTTTCCCGAGCCCATTGGGGAACTGGAGGCATTTGTGACCAGCGGCGGTACTTCTACGGCTCCCTGGACCTTTGAAGGGAAAATAAAAACATTTATAAACAAAACTTTAAGGCATAAAGGGCACTTCGTGCAGTGGAAAACTTTAATGGATTTTGGTTTCCTGGAAGAGGAACCCATAGAAATAAGGGGAGTAAAGATTTCTCCGAGAGAAGTATTGCATGCTTTGGCCGAGCCCAAATTAAAGGCTAAGGAAAAAGATAAAGATATTGTCATAGTAAGGGTTAAAGTTCTGGGAGAAAAGGATGGTAAAAAAGCCGAGGCTCTTGTAGAAGTAATTGATTATTACGATGAAGAGACGGGATTTACTGCAATGAACAGAACCACCGGCTGGGACGGATCCATAGTCGCAATAATGAATGCAAAAGGAATTACAAAAAGAGGCGTAAATCCTGTGGAAATCGGTGTTCCAGCGGATGTTTTTGTAGAAGAACTGAAAAAAAGGGGAATCAATGTTTCGGAGAAGGTTTCCTACCTTACATAAGTTCTTTTTTAACTTTTTCAAGAGCTTGTTCTAAGTCCGCTATAATATCCTCTACATCCTCGAGACCAACTGATAGCCTTACGAGGCCATCGGCAATTCCCGCCCTTAACCTTTCTTCTCTGGGAACAGGGGAATGTGTCATAGAAGCCGGATGCTGTATAAGGGAATCTACGCAACCCAGACTTACTGCCAGTGTTATCATTTCTACACTGTTCATTAAAAGCTTCCCGGCTTCTATTCCCCCTTTTAATTCGAAACTTATCATACCGCCAAAGCCATCCATTTGCTTTTTGGCTAATTCATGCTGGGGATGAGAGAAAAGCCCTGGATAATATACTTTATCTATCATAGGATGGCCTTCCAGAAACTCTGCGACTATTTGAGCATTCCGGCAATGGCGGTCCATACGTAATCCTAAGGTTTTTATTCCTCTTAAAAGCAGCCAGGCGTCAAAGGGACTTATAATTCCACCAATATCCTTAAGATATGGCACCTTCATTTCAGCGATTAAATCTTTCGGACCTACGATTATACCCGCTATGACATCGCCGTGCCCACCGATGTATTTTGTAGCGCTGTGGATTACCACATCCACTCCATGCTCAATTGGTCTTTGCAAATAAGGTGTCATAAAGGTATTGTCTACAACCACTTTTGCTCCGACATTGTGGGCTATTTTTGCTGCTCCGCCAAGATCTACCAGTTTAAGTGTGGGATTGGCAGGCGTTTCTATATAAACAACTTTTGTGTTATGCTTTATAGCCCTCTCAAGATTTGAAAGCTCTGAAAGGTCAGCAAAAGTAACTTCTATTCCGTATTTCGGTAGAACATGGCTTAAAAAACTATGGGTACAACCGTACAAAGTGTCGTTTGCTACGATGTGATCGCCCTGTTTTAACAATGTGAATAGAACCGTAGAAATAGCTGCCATACCGGAGGCAGTAGCTATTGCCGCTTCACCGTTTTCTAAGGCCGCCATTTTTTCTTCGAGTTCGGTAACGGTGGGATTACCCAGTCTCGTGTATATATACCCGGCTTCTTCTCCGGCAAAGCGGCGCGCTCCCTGATCTACATTTTCAAATACAAAAGTTGAAGTCTGGTAGATGGGAGTTACGTGAGCTCCGGTAAAAGGGTCATGTTTTTGCCCCGCGTGAATAGCTTTTGTATTAAACCTCATAAAAGTCCCTCCAGGATATAGTTTTATTTTTGAATTATAGATCTGCAAAAACCGTACCTGTACCGCGGGGCTTTTATTAAGGGACAGTGGTAAGCAATTTAACCATATAAGGGATAATATGTGGTAAAAATATTTACCGATGGTAAAAAAATTTACCATATTAATTATTGAGAATCCTTTTTGCCGATCTCGTAAATTTTCATTTTGTTTATAATCGTAGCATGGGATACACCCAGAAGCCTGGCAGCTTCTCTTATGCTTTTGGATTTAGCCAGTGCATCCATTATAGCTTGTTTTTCTGCTTCTTCTACCGCTTCTTTTAGTCCTCTGCAGGATTTTTGAGCATTTTTCATTCTTCCCACTGTTGTTTCGCTGAATTCATCTTCTTTTAAAATTAGGTGTTCTTCTCTAATAAACTCTTCCTCACAAAGGTTTATGGCTCTTTCTATCACGTTAGAAAGTTCCCTTACGTTGCCCGGCCAGTCATATCTCATAAGTTTTTTGATAGCCTCGGGAGTGATATCTAAAAATTTTTTTCCCGCTTTTTGGCCGAGCTTTTTAACCAGGTGTCTTGCCAAAACGGGAATATCTTCTTTTCTTTCTCTAAGGGGAGGTATGATAATAGGAATAACGTTTAGCCTGTAATAAAGGTCCTCCCTGAATTTCCCCTCTTTCATTAATTTTTCCAGATCCCTGTTTGTGGCTGAAATTATCCGCACATCAACGGGGATTTCCTCATTTCCTCCTACCAGCCTGATTTTTCCTTCCTGCAGCACCCGGAGGAGTTTTACTTGAAGATGGGTGGAAAGTTCTCCTATCTCGTCAAGAAAAAGCGTACCCTTGTCAGCGTATTTAAAAAGTCCCTGCTTTCCCCCTTTTTCGCTCCGGTAAAGGCCCCTTCGTCATATCCAAAAAGTTCGCTCTCAAGGAGTGTATCGGGAATTGCAGCACAATTTACCGCTACAAAAGGCTTGTTCCTCCTTGGGCTTGCCATGTGAATTGACCGTGCAAAAAGTTCTTTGCCCGTTCCGCTTTCTCCGCGGATCAGGACGGTTGAATTCCCTTTTGCTGCTATTTTGGCTATTTCCTTTATCTTTTTTATCTTTTCACTTTCACCGAGGATTTCGTCAAAGGTTGTCATAGCCGGCTGGGTAAAAGAATACACCAGTTCCATTACGCTTTCTATATCTTGAAGGGAAGCCACAACCCCCACCGGGTTTCCTTCTTGATCGAGAATGGGTCGACCTGAAGTTATATAATGGCTTTTTACTCTTTCGCTGTTCAATACTATCTCCACATTATCGTAGCTTACGCCGGTTTTTAAAGTGTTTAACATTGGGATATCGGGTGCTAATATCTCGGCAACGGGTTTTCCTATGGCATCCTGGCCTTTTATCTTTAATATTTTCTCTGCTGCCGGGTTAAGAGCCGTAATTATGCCATTTTTATCTATGGCTATTATGCCTTCAACGGTAGCATCCAAAACAGCTTTGATTTCTTTTTCTTTTTTCTCCTGGGGCATCATCTTTATTCTTTCAACTTCTATTACATCTTTTTCCTTCATCAATTCATTTTTTAAAAAATCAAAAGAAAGTCCTTTTAAATTTTCAATTTTTATGCATGCATAACCGGGGCCGACTTCCATGGCTCTTAAATTTATATTGTATTTGCATAAAATTTTCAAAATATCCAGGGCCATTCCCACTCTATCCCGGGTTTTAACCATAAAACAAATCGATTCGTTCATTTGCATCACCTCTTTAATTTTATAAAAATTTATAAAAAATTTCTATAAAAACCGATTGGAAACTAATTGTTAAATTGTTGAAAAATACAAATATTTTATATTATAATAAAAGAAATACCGAATAAAAGGTTGCTCAAGGGTGCTAAAAGCTTAAAAGGGAAAGCGGTGAAAACCCGCTGCAGCCCCCGCTACTGTATACGGCGACGAATCCGAACCCCACTGGGAAACCGGGAAGGGCGGAGGAGGTTGACCCGTGAGCCAGGATACCTGCCCTTGAGGAATGCCGGTCCTTCGGAGGGAAGGAAAGGCATGGGTAAGTATGCTGTACCCCTGCCGAAGGCAGGGGTTATTAATTTTTATAAAGGGGGATAGGATGGTTGTAAGTTTTTTTTACCCGGGAAGCGCAGGGGAAATTTTACAGGGAAAAGTGGAGGGGAGGGACGTACTGGTTTCTTTTCCCGTAAATTTATATACCCGTGTTGAAATATTCGAAGGAGAGTTTAATGATAGGGAGGTAAAAGATTACGTTAAATCTTATAAGTTTTTTAAAAACATTTTAAAAAGGTGGGGAATGGATAGGGAAAAAAATCTTTGCTTTAAAATAAATTCAAAAATACCTAAGGGAAAGGGATTTGCGAGCAGTACGGCTGATTTATGTGCTCTGTACCACTGCCTCGTAAGATATTTTAAAAGGAAATTTGATATAACGGAATTAGTAGAAGAAGCTTTGAGAATAGAGCCTACGGACAGCATTGTATTTAACAGGGCAACCCTTTTTGATTATAAAAACGGGAAATATTATAAAATTTTGGGTGATTATATAAAATTTTACATATATGTATTCGAAGGAAAAGAGGAAGTGGATACAATAAAGTTTAATTTATCGGTTAAAGAACCCTTAGCTGAAGTTGATGACCTGGTACCGGTATTAATTCGGGGAATTGTGGAAAAAGATATTCGAAAAATTTCTCTGGTATCGACGGAGAGTATAAAAAGAAATCAAAAAAGGCTATATTACCCCATTCTTCAGGAAGTAGTAAGTATAATGAAAAAAACGGGAGGTCTTGGGATTATTGGCGGGCACAGCGGTAATTTTCTCGGAATTATATATGACCGGAAATTAGATTTTGATATAAAAATCGAAGGTTTTAAGAGTTACTGGGTAAATACTCTATCCAGAATCTATTAATAAAATAATTAAAGGAGTTGTTTATATGCGCATAATGGTTCAGGGAACTTCATCTTCCTGCGGCAAAAGCCTGGTTACAACTGCCCTGTGCCGGATTTTTGCCGAGGATGGTTACAGGGTATGTCCGTTTAAATCTCAGAACATGGCATTAAATTCTTATGTTACCGATGAAGGACTCGAAATGGGAAGGGCACAGGCTCTACAGGCTTTAGCCTGTAGGATAAAGCCCAAGGTGTATATGAATCCTATTTTATTAAAACCTACCACCGACAGGAAAAGCCAGGTAATTATTATGGGAAAGCCTTATAAAAACATGGATGCCGTGGAATATTTCAATTTTAAAAAAAGCCTTAAGGAAAAGATAAGGGAGATATATTCAGAGATAGAAAAACAATACGATATAATAGTGATAGAAGGGGCGGGAAGTCCTGCGGAGATAAACCTTAAGGAAGACGATTTTGTGAACATGGGGATGGCAGAAATAGCAAACTCCAATGTTCTCCTTGTGGGAGATATCGATAGGGGAGGAGTTTTTGCTTCAATATACGGAACATACATGCTGCTGGAAGAAAGCGAAAGAAAGAGGATAAAAGGAATAATAATAAATAAATTCCGGGGAGACAAGTCCTTATTAATGAGCGGTATTGAGATAATCGAGAATTTAATAGGTGTGCCGGTGATAGGTGTAATTCCGTATATTGATATAAGGCTGGAAGATGAGGATGGAATGGTCCAGTTAAATAATGTTTATAAAAATAAAATCAAAATATCGGTTATAAGGCTTCCGAGAATTTCCAATTCCTCCGATTTCAACCCCTTTCTTTTTGATGAAGATGTATCGCTATTTTATACGGATGATCCTGAGGAAATTGAAGATGCTGATATTGTTATTATCCCCGGCAGTAAGAACACCATTGAGGATTTAAGGTGGATGAAGAAAAAAGGACTTTTTAATAAACTCAAGGAACATAAAGGTATAATCTTTGGAATATGCGGTGGCTATCAGATGATGGGGAAAATAGTAATTGACGAGGAGGGCTGGGAGACAAAAAAGGGTGATTTTGAAGAGGGGTTGAATTTTTTTGATGGTATCACACACATAAAAGGGGAAAAGGTGTTGAGGAATGTAGAAGGTACCGCCCTTGGGAAAAGAGTCAGTGGCTACGAAATTCATATGGGTGAAACGGAAAATAACAAAAACCCGTTTGTTGAAATTCATAAAGAAGGCCAAATTATCTACGATGGAGATATGAAGGATGAAAGATTTTATGGCACTTACCTTCACGGCATCTTCGATTCCGGTGAATTCAGGCAGGAGATATTAAATATTATCAGGAGAAAGAAGGGATTGGAGCTTAAAACATCCCAGGATTTTAATATAAAGAGGGAGGAAGAATTGGCAAAACTTTCTCAGGTTTTCAGGGAGAATCTGGATATTGATTATATCTATAAAATAATGAAGGAAGATTAAAATGCTGGAAATAAAACTTCAATGGCTGGACATTATAATCGCCTGTATAGTGGATATTATTTTTGGTGACCCCTATAATTTTCCCCATCCTGTTAAATTCATGGGGAAACTTATAAGTTTTGAGGAAGCTTTGGCGAGGAAGTTTTTTAAAGAAAAGGGTTTAATTATTGCCGGTTTTTTTATAGTATTATTTAATATTGTTCTTGCCTTTACTATTCCCTGGTTTTTACTTAATCTTGTAAAATTTAATTACTTTCTTTTTCATGCAGTAAATATTTTTCTAATTTATACAACTGTTGCATCAAGGTGTTTAAAAGATGAAGCTATGAAAATTTATTATGCTTTAGAAAAATCCTTAGATGAAGCCCGTTATTGTCTTTCATTTATCGTTGGGAGGGACACAAAAAATCTCGATGAAAGAGAAGTAATCCGGGCAACGGTGGAGACGGTTGCGGAAAATACTTCTGATGGTGTTATTGCTCCACTTTTTTATGCCGTATTCGGGACGCCCTTTGCCATTGTTTATAAAATGGTTAATACCATGGATTCTATGCTGGGATATATGAATGATAAATATAAATATATTGGGTTTTTCCCTGCAAAAACCGATGATGTTTTAAACTTCTTTCCTGCCAGATTAACCGGGCTTTTAATGATAGTTTCGGGAATTTTTAAATATAATGTTATAGAAGCTTTCAGAATAATGATAAGGGATAGAAAAAATCACAAAAGCCCTAATTGTGCGTATCCCGAAGGGGCGGTAGCAGGGCTTCTTGGTGTGCAGCTGGGGGGAGATAATTTTTATTTCGGAGAACTTGTTAAAAAACCGAAAATTGGAGATAAAAAAAGGGAACTTGAAATTGAAGATATAAAAAGAGCTGTAAGTATAATGTTCGAAGCAGAAAGCATATTCCTTTTTGTTTTAATAATTGGGATCTTAATTCTGTAAAAACAAAGATAGAAGGGGAGGATTAATATACACGGAGGGGATATATATTCTTATGGAAGAGAACTGATCGATTTTTCCAGTAATATAAACCCTTTAGGATTAATGGAAGGTCTTGAAGAATACATAATCAAAAATTTATATAAACTTTCCTTTTATCCGGATATAAAATACAGAAAGCTTAAAAAAAATGTGGCGGAATACCTGAATATAAATGAAAATGAAGTAATTGTAGGTAATGGTGCTGTGGAGATAATAAATAATATTATATTAATGTTTAACAGGGTAGTTGTTTTCGTACCGTGTTTCAGTGAATATATTTTAAGGGCATCGGTTTTTAAAAAGCCTGTTGTAAGAATTCCTTTAGATGAAGAATTTAAGGTGAACCCTTTACTGCTCGAAGCAAATTTAAAAAGAGGAGACCTTCTAATTCTCGGAAATCCCAATAATCCCACAGGGTTCAGGATTAAAAAACAGCAATTGATAAAGATTGTTGAAATGGTGGAAGATAAAGAAGCCTTTTTGCTATTGGACGAAGCCTTTTATGAGTTTTGCGAAGATGATTACGACAGCATTAGCCTATTTTATGACTCTAAAAATGTTTGTATAATAAGAGCCGCCACAAAATTTTTTGCCCTGCCGGGTATAAGGCTTGGATATGCTTTTGCCAGTAAAGATTTTGTAAAAAATTATTCAATCTATGAACTACCCTGGAGCGTAAATGCGGTTGCCGAGATTGCATCAGATTATATCTTTAAAAATAAGGATTATATTATTAAAAGTAAAAATTACGTAAAAAAGCAAAGAGAGATGATGTACAAGAAATTAAATGAAATTTACAATATAAAGGTTTTCAGAACCGACTGCAACTTTTTCTTATTGAAACTTTTAAAATATGATGAAGAATACGTGTTTGAAAGACTTTTGGAGAAAAACTTATTAATAAGGAAATGTTCTGATTTTGAAGGGCTGGATAAAAGCTACCTTAGGGTGGCTGTAAAAAAGGAAAAAGAAAATATTGAATTGATAGAGGGATTAAAAAGTGTTTTAAATTAAATTATTAATTCTTACTTAAAGAGGGGAATAACAATGGACAAAAAATTATGGGAAAAATGTGTTTCGTTTCACGGGCACGAGTGTCCGGGCCTTGCGATAGGCTTCAGAGCTTGCGAAGCAGCAAAAGAAAAGCTAAACATAGGATTTTCAAAAGATGAGGAGATTGTATGCGTTACTGAAAACGATGCGTGCGGAGTGGACGCTGTTCAGGTAATAACCGGCTGCACCGTGGGAAAGGGGAACCTGATTTTTAGAAATACAGGTAAGCAAGCTTATACGTTTTTTAGAAGGGATACAAAAGAAGGAATAAGGATTGTATTAAAACCATCGGATAGGGAAATGACCAGGGAAGAAAAAATGAAATACTTATTAAATGCGCCATTAGAAGATATTTTTGAGTTTAAAAAGCCCCGTTTTGATATACCTGAAAAGGCAAGGATATTCAGGTCAGTAAAATGCGAAAATTGCGGTGAAATGGCTGCGGAAAATAAAATAAGATTGATGGAAGGTAAAAAAGTGTGCATGGACTGTTACGAGGATTACTTCAGAGGGTGGAACTAATTTTATAATTGACGTTATCTATTATTTAGATAATAATTATAAACAAGAATAAAATTAAAAATAATCAGTAAAAGGGGGATACCATGAGTAAGGCCCTTTTGGTTATTGATATGCTTAACGATTTTATCGATGAAAGGGGGAAGTTGTTTGTAGGGAAAGCCGGTAAGGATATAATCCCTTTCATAAAAGAAAAAATTACGGAATTTAGAGAAAGAAATCTACCTATTGTCTTTATCTGTGACAATCACGAAAAAGAGGATAGAGAATTTGAAATGTTTCCACCGCACTGCATTAAGGACTCATGGGGAAGCAGTATAATAGAAGATTTTGAAGTAAGAGAAGAAGACAAAATAATTAAAAAACGCCGCTACAGCGCTTTTTACGGAACGGATTTAGACCTTTATCTAAGGGAAAAAGGCATTGAAGAAATCCATCTTGTAGGCGTCTGTACAAATATATGCGTTTTATATACCGCAAAGGATGCCAGGGAAAGAGGCTATAAAGTAAAAATATACAAAGAAGGTGTAGCCTCTTTTAGCGAAGAAGCTCATAAATTTGCTTTAAAGGAAGCCGAAAAAACTTTGGGTTGTCAAATAATATAGGTATATAAAAAATAGGCTCTTTTTTAGAGCCTATTTTTTATCATATTCTCATTTTATAATGGCAAATTTTCTACAAAAAGTCTAAAAAATATCAAATTTGGGCTTTTTATTGCAGGGAAAAAATACCCTTATGTCGAATTATTTACTTTTACGGAGGTGTTTTTCATGAGGTTTCAAAAATTATTCTACTTTGCTTTATTACATATTATGCCATTATTGATCTTTTCTGTTTTTTTGATTTATTCCGGGATTTCATTCAGTAAAATTGTAATACCATTGCTCTTCTCTGTTATTTTTATGGTAATCTTAAGTGGTATATTTTTTACAAATTTATTAAAACCTCTAAAAAATCTATCCACGATAATCCAGGATTTTTCCAAAGGCAGTATTTCAATATTTGGAGAGTTAACCAAAATAAAAGGAGAATTTGAATTTTTATTAAAACCAGTAGCTGGAATATTTGAGCAAATTTTGGTTTTGATTGAAAATGTAGAGCGTACATCGGAACAGATAGATTACTTTGCGGAAAAATTTACCGGCAACATAAAATATATCGGTTCCGCTGCAGAACAGATAGCAAACTCCGTAAATGAAATTGCTGTGGGTGCAACAAAAGAAGCGGAATTTGCTCAAACGGTTACATTCAACATGGGAGAATTAAATTCCTTAGCTGATAACATTTCCGCTGAAACTTCAAAAGGTTCCGAAGGACTGGAAAAAATTGTGGTAAAAGCGAGAGAAGCAAAAGAAGTGTTGAACGAACTGATAGATGGATTGCAGTTTTCATCAAAGACCAGTAGGGAATCTTCCAAGATGATGAAGCGGTTGGAAGAACTTACGATAAAAATAAATGATTTCGTGGATGTAATTACCGAAATTGCTGGTCAGACAAATCTTTTAGCTTTAAATGCGGCTATTGAGGCGGCAAGGGCCGGAGAGCAGGGCAAGGGTTTTGCAGTAGTAGCCGGTGAAATCAGGAAGCTTGCAGAACAGTCGGGAAATGCAGCAAAGGAGATAAGGGAGCTTTCTTCAAAAATAAAAGAAGAATCAAAACTTACCGCCGAACAGGTGGAAAAGAGCGTGGCTACGGTGGACCAAAATATCTTAAAGGGGAAAGACTCACAGAAAGCTTTCGATGATATAATTACCGAAATAAACAATTTATGGGAAGCCATGCAGAGGATTAATGATTTAACAGGAAAACAGGCTCAGAAGGTAAAAAGCGTCTCACATGCGGTGGATGAACTTGCCGCCGTTGCCCAGGAAACCGCAGCAGGAGTAGAGGAAATATCTGCTTCTACCGAAGAGCAAAAGAGTTCTATTGATATAATAATTAAAGATGCCGAAAGAATATTTGACATGGCAGAAGAATTGAAATCTACTTTTGAGATCTTCACGAAGAATTTTAAAATTGGTGATGAGCATAATAAATTGATAGAAGCTACGAAAGATTTGATAGTGGAACTTTCGAAAAAAGATTACGTAGTCAATTTTAATATTGAAAAACAAAGAAAAGAGCTTAGAGAAATGTTAAAAGATAAACCTTATATTGCTAATTTTTTTGTGTCAGATAGGGAAGGCAATTTAGTTTATAATACTTTTGAAGAGCACATTTCAAAGAACTTTGCTTTCAGACCCTGGTTTAGAGAAGCCATGAAGGGTAATGTATATGTGACGAATCCCTATTTTGATGCCTCTACTCACAAGCTATGCGTAGCGGTATCATGTCCTGTAAAAAATGAAACAGGTTCTATCGTAGGAGTAATTGGAGCGGATATATATCTTTTATAATCAAAACGGTAGGTGGGGGAAATAGTGGATAGAATTATCGCAGTTGGTATAGGCAGTTTTTTCGGAGGCATTTTAAGGTATTTATTTTCAGGATGGGCTGCCGCTTTATTGGGAGAATTTTTCCCCTTCGGTACGCTTATCGTTAACATCCTGGGGAGTTTTTTTATGGGATTGGTAATGGCATCCAGTATAGAAGCAGGAATTTTAGATTTTAAGTGGCGTCTATTTTTAACGACAGGAATTATGGGAGCATTTACAACCTTTTCGACTTTTTCTTACGAAACCCTGCAGTTTATATTCGAAGGTGAGTTTTTGCTTGCGGCGTTAAATATTTTTTTAAATCTGCTTTTGGGGCTTTTTGGAGTATGGCTGGGGATTACCTTGGCGAGGCTTTTAATTTTATAGGAAAAAGGTGAAATGATATGAAATTGCAGGGAAGGGGAAAATTATTAAAAATTTATATAGGAGAATCCGATAAGTGGCACGGAGAAAACCTTTTTAACGCAATAGTGAAGATGGCAAAAAAAGAAGGCATGGCGGGTGCTACCGTATACAGGGGTATAGAAGGATTTGGCGCTTCGAGCAGGCTTCATACAGCAAAAATCATAAGGCTTTCCGAGGATCTACCCGTTATTATTGAAATTATTGACAGTGAAGAAAAAATAAATAATTTTTTAACTAAATTGGATGAGATGATTAATGAGGGCTTAATAATCCTTCAGGATGTAGATATTATTAAATATACCTCTAAGGAACATAATAAAATGGAGGGATAAAATGAACAGTCAGGAGCTTGCAAAATTAATCGACCATACTTTTTTAAAACCAACAGCGACTTTTGAAGATATAGACAGGTTGTGCAGGGAGGCTGTAGAGTACGGTTTTTATTCCGTTTGTGTAAATTCAACATTTGTAGAATATGCTGTAAAGCAATTAGTTAATACACCTGTTGTGGTTTGCACCACTGTGGGATTCCCTCTGGGTGCGGTACATAAGGAAACCAAAGCCTATGAGGCAAGAAAAGCCGTTAGCCAGGGTGCTTTAGAAGTTGATATGGTCATAAATTTGGGACTATTAAAAAGTGGAGATTATTTTGAGGTGAGAGAGGATATAGAAGGAGTAGTGAAAGCGGTAAAGCAGGAAAACAAGGATGCTAAGGTGAAGGTAATAATTGAGACCTGCTTTTTATCTGAGAGCGAGAAGGTAACGGCCGCAAAGCTCTGTCAGGAAGCCAACGCTGATTTCGTGAAAACCTCCACCGGATTCGGCACGGGCGGGGCAACGGTGGAAGATGTAAAGCTTTTAAGAATGCTTGTAGGTAATACTATGGGAGTGAAAGCCTCTGGTGGAATACGGGATTTAGATACAATGTTAAAGATGATTGAAGCCGGAGCAAATAGAATAGGTACAAGTTCGGGGGTAGCAATCATCGAGGAGTTAATTAAAAAGAGCCAGTAGGCTCTTTTTTTTTTTTTAACTTTTTTGCTCCCTGAAGAATAATATATTACAAGGACGAAGGACTTCGGGGAGGAATTAAAAAATGAGAGCAAAATACAATGTCCAATGGGCTAGTAAAGATTTGGGATTTGAAGCAAGAACAATTGTAGGAGACGTGGACGGGGACGGTGTTAATGAAATTATCACCATAGCCAATTTAGAAAATGTTAGTGGGTCTGTTATCGTGATTTTTAAAAAAAGAAGAAATACCATTGTAGAAGTGGGCAGGCTGGAATTAAGTCGTGATTCCCATTTAGTTTATATTTTCGATATAGACAGGGATGGAAGGAAGGAAATAATAGTTGGAACTGATAATAATATTGCCGTTTACAGATTGGAAGATAGAAAAATAAGATTTATTACGGAAAGCGCCGGAATCGGTGGGCCTGCCACTTCGATTGCGGTAGGGGATTTTGACAAAGATAGCTATGTAGAAATTATCGTAAGTGTTAGAAATAAAGTTTACATTTTCAGATGGAAAAACGGATTGGTGCTGATAAATAGTGTAAATTTTAAAGGGAATGTTAAAGTGGCAGCAGGTGATGTGGATAACGACAGAAGGATTGAGGTAATAATAAAAGAAGCAAACGATTCTACGGGTACCATATATATATTCGAATTAAGAAATAATGAACTAAGGAGGATAACATCCGTTATTATAAGAAATATAGGCCATGGTTTTCTTGTGGTAAAAGATGTGGACGGTGATGAAAAAGCTGAAATAATTTTCAATTCTAAGGATGATTTTATTTATATTCTTAAAAAAGTTGATAGGGAATTTATATTCTTCAGAAAAGATGTACCGGAATCGAAAAGCTTAAATGAAGCGGTGGTATACGATATTGATAACGACGGATTGAACGAAATAATCGCTATTTCCTTAAATAGTTTAATGATTCTGGAAATAGGGAACAGAGAAGTTAAAGTAAAATTGTTACAGATGATACCGAATGGTGCCATTAGTGTTTCCGCAGGAGAATTGGATGGAATGAGTCCACCGGAAATAGTAATTGGAACATCCTACGGTTACGTCTACCTTTTACAAACGGTCAGGGATGGTATGGGAGATAAATTGCTTATAGGAAGGGTTCAGTCTATAATACAGGATACCGTAGATATACCTGCTGGAAAACCCGATGCTTCAAGGATAGTAGAAGCTAATGCTAAATTTATTGTGAAAGATACCAGGGTAATCAAAGATAAGGTTATAGTGGACGGAGATGTAGAGGTTAAGGTTTTATACGTAGCAAATTTACCCTCTCAACCGGTGCATTTCTTTGAAGATGTTATACCCTTTCTACAATTTATCCATCTTTACGGTGCTCATCCGGGAATGGAAGCCCTTGTTCATTTTAAAACCGAATATGTGGATGCAAAACTGATTTCACCGAGGAAAGCCAAGATTACAGTAGTGTTTGAGATGTTTGTGAAATTAGTAAAATTTTATTAATCATCGGTTACTGATTTAAAGCAGGGTTTTCCCTTTCAATCTGGTTTAAAGTATCTTCGCATTTTGAGATATAATCGAACATCTTACTAATTGAGTTACTTTGAAGTAAAGCGTTTTGCGCCTGGGACAATGCGGAAATTGCTTGCTGCATTGCCTGAATTACCTGTAAATCCTGAGAAATAAGTTCTTCCACGCATTCCTTTTCCATAGAATCTATTATTTGTCTGTAATTTGCGGCATTTGCCTTCAGGTCTGAAACTCCCTGCATGGCAATCTGTTGTAGCTGTGAGGCTAAGTTATATAAATTTTCGAGTCTTTTTGCATCAGAGGTGTATGTGGTGGATTGGTTTAAGTTGTTCTGGATTTGCTGGCTTACGGATAATTGCTGTTCTCTTGCTAACTGTGCAATAGACTGGATTTCCTGAAGGAGTTTATCCTTTTCCAAAGCCATTTTTTCTCCCTCCCTCAAAATGACTTGTTTATAATATTCCCAAAAGAGTCCAATTTAATTCCAGGAATATATGGAGCATTTGAGGAGAAAATAAAAAAGAATAAAAGTTTTAAGGAGGGAGAATAATGGCGGTTAAAACTGTAATTGGTGTTTTCGAAAATAAACAGCAGGCGGAAAAAGCGGTAAATGCTTTGAGAAATTCGGGTTTTGATACAAATGAGATTTCCATTGTGGCAAAAGGAGGCAAAAAAAATAACGGAAATAACGGTGATGAAGAAACTCTGGAAATGGATACCCTTACTGATGGAACTGCAACGGGAGGAGTTATAGGAGGGCTGGCTGGTCTTGCCATAGGTGCTGGAGCTCTTGCTATTCCTGGTATAGGGCCGCTTTTTGCAGCAGGACCAATTGCAGGGCTATTGTCGGGAGCGGCAACGGGAGGCATAGCAGGAAGCCTTATTGATTGGGGAATTCCTGCCGAAAGGGGCAGATACTATGAAGAGGAAGTAAAGAAGGGAAAAATGCTAACAGTGATAAGAGCTCATGAGCAAAAAGTGCAGCAGGCTGCAGATCTTTTAAGGCAAAATGGGGCAAAAGATGTGGAAACCCATTAAAAAGCTGAATAAAGAGGGGTAATTTACCCCTCTTTTATTTTTTATTTTTTATGTGTTATAATACAATTGTAATACAATAAGATAAAAAATAATAATTATTAAAACAAAAGTATTCAAATAATTAATTTAATTTTAGTAAATTCTAAAAAAAGGTAAAATCATAATTATTGTCGAATATATTTATATGTAGTAATATTATTTTTTAATTTTCCTTTTGCATATATTTTGGGGGGCTTTTTTATGCAGGTAAATTTTAGTCTTAATTTAACCCAAACTCAAAAACTATTAATGACGCCGGAATTAAAACAGGCAATAACCATACTCCAGCTTTCGAGCTTAGAACTTACGGAATATATAGAAAATGAACTGGTAGAAAATCCTATTCTGGAAATTGAAGATGAAGAATACGAAGATCCGGAAGAAATTAGCGTTACGGGGGAAGAGGATTACAACATCGAATGGCAGGAGTATTTAGAACAGTGCGCGGATGCGGATTTTATTAGGATGCCGAAGGAAGAAAAGGAAGAAAAAAGCTTTGAAAATTTTGTTTCTTTAGCCCCCACCTTGCAGGAATATCTGCTAAACCAGCTGTTCCTTATGAAGATAGATAAACGAAGCTTTAAAATCGGAGAGTTTCTTATAGGAAACATAGATAACCGCGGATACCTGACCCTGGGTGTACGGGAAGCGGCTGAAATATTAAAGGTAAGAGAGTCAGAAGTGGAAAGGGTATTAAAAATTGTGCAAAGTTTTGACCCACCGGGTGTAGGAGCAAGGGATTTAAAAGAGTGCCTTATTATTCAATTGGAACAAAAAGGGATTTTAGATGATCTATTGAGAAAGATTATAGAAGAGCATCTTGAAGATTTAGCACAGGCAAAATATTCCAGGATAGCCGAAAGGTTAAATATTAGCCTGTCTAAGGTTCAAGAATTGAAGGATATCATTCTGACCCTGGATCCCAAGCCCGGAAGAAATTTCGCTTCGGGGAATGAAACTCAATACATCATACCCGATGCTTCGGTGAGAAAAATTAATGATGAGTATATAATCCTGATGAACGATACGGTTACGCCAAAACTTTCAATCAATCCTTACTACCGTTCCTTGCTTAATTCGGAAGATAAGGATCCCGGTGCTCTAAAATTCTTAGCCAAGAGATTTGAATCCGCATTGTGGCTGATAAAAAGTATAGAACAAAGGCGAATGACCCTTTATAAAGTTATAAAAGCTATCATAGATGTTCAAAAGGAGTTTTTAGATCACGGAATAGCATATTTAAAACCCTTAACATTAAAACAGATAGCGGACAAAGTTGGAGTACATGAATCCACAGTAAGCAGAGCGATTAACGGTAAATATATTCAAACACCAAGAGGAATATTTGAACTTAAATTTTTCTTCAGCAACGGTTTGGAAGGCTCTGACGGCAGCGCAATTTCCGCTGAAACCATAAAAAAGATGATAAAAGAAATGATAAATGCGGAAAATCCTTATAATCCTATAAGCGATCAGAAAATAGCCGATGAATTAAAAGAAAAGGGTATTAACATCTCCAGGAGAACCGTTGCTAAGTACAGGGAAGAAATAGGGATTCCCTGTTCAGCCAAGAGAAAAAGACTGGCTTAAAAATTTTTTAAAAAAATTAGACAATCGAGGGATTTTGTGGTATTATATATAAGGGTATATAATACCTTTTATTTTTTCTATAGCGGGACATTTATGTATATAAAGGGACAATAATTGTCCCGCACATGGCCGGTATAAAATTTTCCATTTAAGAAAATCTAAAAAAGAAATTAAAAAGAGGGAGGAATTGTTGTGAAAATTAGAGTGGGTATTAATGGTTTTGGAAGAATTGGAAGGAACTCCTTTAAGGCAGCTTTAAAAAATCACCCTGAAATCGAAATTGTAGCTATAAATGACCTGATGGATGCTCCCACCCTGGCACACCTTTTAAAGTACGATTCCGTTTTTGGCAGGTTTGAGGGCAAAGTCGAAGCAAAAGAAAATTCCATAATCGTGAACGAAAAGGAGATAAGGATTTTTGCGGAGAAGGACCCGGGGAATATACCCTGGAAGGATTTAGGAGTAGATATCGTAGTGGAATCCTCCGGTGTATTTACTTCTAAAGACAAAGCTGCTTTACATATTGAAAAAGGTGGAGCCAAAAAAGTAATTATTTCGGCTCCGGCAAAGGATGAAGATATTACAATTGTCATGGGCGTAAACCATGAAAAATACAACCCGAAAGAGCATCACGTTATTTCTAACGCTTCCTGTACGACCAACTGTCTTGCACCGGTAGCCAAGGTCTTGATGGATAATTTTGGAATACAGAAGGGATTAATGAATACGGTACATTCGTATACTAATGACCAAAGAATTCTTGATTTACCCCATAAGGATTTAAGAAGGGCAAGGGCAGCGGCTTTAAATATAATACCTACAACTACGGGTGCTGCAAAAGCTGTAGCTCTGGTAATTCCGGAATTAAAAGGAAAGTTGAACGGATTTGCTTTGAGGGTGCCTACCCCAACGGTTTCAATAGTAGATTTTACAGTTTTATTAGAAAAGAAAGTCACCGCAGAGGAGGTTAATGAAGCCCTGAGAGCTGCTGCAGAGGGCTCCATGAAAGGAATTCTCGGTTATACCGATGAACCGCTGGTTTCAATGGATTTCAAAGGATCGGAATATTCTTCAATTGTGGATGGTTTATCCACAATGGTAATTGAAGGGGACTTTGTAAAGGTGATTGCATGGTACGATAATGAATGGGGTTATTCCTGCAGGGTTATGGATCTGGTAAAATATATTGCAGAAAAAGGACTGTAATGAAAAATAGCCCAATATTATTGGGCTATTTTTCTAAAACTGAAGGTAAAGGAGATTTTAATGGAAAATATCGCAGAACTTATTAATAAAATTTCGCCGGAATTTGTGGAAATAATTGAAAAAAGGTACAGGATTTTAAAAAATATACAGTACTATCAGCCGATAGGCAGAAGGCTGTTGGCTAATTACACTCATTTTACCGAGAGGACTTTAAGAACGGAGATAAAAAAACTTTTAGAATTCGGTCTTCTTGAAGTTGACGATAATGGTATGAAATTGACGAAGGCGGGAGAAAGCCTAATCGGCGATATGGAGGAATTTATTTTCAATTTAAAGGGATTGAATCGTTATGTAACGAATATAGAGAATATGTACAACTGCCATTGCTTGATCGTTCCCGGGGATGCTGATTCCGATGAAAGCGTAAAAAGAGAAATGGGGAAGAAAGCAGCTACCCTTTTAAAGAGCTTGATTAAAGGTAAAGAAATTATTGCTGTTACCGGTGGATCCACGATGGCAGAAATACCCAGAGGTATTACAAAAACTATGGAATACGAAAATGTAATGGTGGTTCCTGCAAGGGGTGGTTTGGGAGAAAGGGTGGAATACCAGGCAAATACCATTGCTGCGGAAATGGCGAAAAAACTTGGAGCTAAATACAAACTTCTATTTGTCCCGGAAAATTTACGACCGGAAACCTTAAAGACCATTATTGAGGAGCCCGTGCTCTCAGAGGTAATTTCCATGATCAAAAAAGCTGATATTTTAATTCACGGTATAGGTATAGCTGAGGAAATGGCAAGAAGAAGGGGGCTTTCTCAAAGGGAGATTGAGATAATCAAAGAAAAGGGAGCCGTTGCAGAAGCGTTTGGTTACTATTTTGATATTGAAGGAAAGGTTGTCCACTATACACCCAGCGCGGGGATTGGCATTGATGAGATAAAAAACATTTCTACCGTGATATCGGTGGCCGGAGGGAAAAAGAAGGCCCTTGCTATCAAGGCTTTTATAAAATTTTTTAGTCCTAAGTATCTCATTACCGATGAAGGCGCTGTAACAAATCTTATGAATTGGGAGGGAACACAAGGTGAATAAAAAAACAGTAAAGGATTTTGATGTAAAAGGCAAAAGGGTTTTTGTGCGCGTGGATTTCAACGTGCCGTTAGATGAGAATGGTAACATCACCGACGATACAAGAATAAGAGCAGCTCTTCCTACAATTAATTACCTTGTAGAAAATCAAGCCAAGGTCATTCTTGCTTCCCATCTCGGTAGACCAAAAGGTAAGTTTAATCTCAAATACAGCTTATCGCCTGTAGCCAGAAGACTTTCTCAGCTTCTAAATAAGGAAGTAATTTTTGCCGAAGATTGTATAGGGGAAAAGGTTGAAAATTTGGTAAGTAATATGAACCCAGGGGACGTATTATTATTGGAAAACCTCCGATTCTATCCTCAGGAAGAGGAAAATGACAGAGATTTTGCAAAGAAACTTGCTGATCTGGCGGAAATTTACATAAACGATGCTTTCGGTACAGCTCACAGAGCCCATGCTTCTACCGCTGGAATTGCGGAATTTTTACCATCGGGTGCGGGCTTTTTAATGCAGAAGGAAATTGAGATAATGGGAAAGGCTCTGGAAAATCCGGAAAGGCCTTTTGTGGCGGTTCTCGGCGGCGCAAAAGTAAGTGACAAAATTGGTGTCATTACCAATTTGCTGAATAAAGTAGACTCCCTACTAATTGGAGGGGGGATGGCTTTTACCTTCTTAAAAGCCTTAGGTTATGAAATTGGTAGATCATTACTGGAAGAGGATAAAATAGAACTGGCCGGGTCTATAATTAAAGATGCCAGGGAAAAAGGTGTAAAATTGGAATTACCCGAGGATGTAGTTGTTGCAGAAGAAATAAAAGAAGGAACCAATTATAAAACCGTATCCGTAGGAGAAATCCCCTCAAATTTAATAGGGGTAGATATTGGAGAGAAGACGAGGGAAAAGTTTGCACAAATAATTAAAAAAGCTAAACTGGTGGTTTGGAACGGGCCAATGGGTGTATTTGAAATAAAATCCTTTGCAAAAGGTACTCTTGCAATCGCAGAGGCTATGGCGGAATCGGGAGCTATTACAATTGTCGGTGGCGGAGATTCGGCTGCAGCAGTGGAACAGCTTGGATTTGCAGATAAAATGACACATATTTCCACAGGTGGGGGAGCATCTCTTGAGTTTTTGGAAGGCAAGGAACTTCCAGGGGTTGCAGTATTAAATGATAAGTGATATGGGGGTATTTTGGATGAGACGTCCCTTAATTGCGGGTAATTGGAAGATGTACAACAATGTTTCTGAGACCCTAGTGTTTTTTGATAATTTTATAAAATTAGTAGAAAACTTAGAAGGGGTAGAGGTTGCAATTTTCCCTCCTTTTACAAGCCTGTGGGAGGCTGCCAAAAAAACTGCGGGAACTAAAATAAAGATTGGAGCTCAAAATGTGCACTGGGAGGAAAAGGGCGCTTTTACAGGCGAAATTTCACCGAACATGCTTAAAGAAATACCCTGCGAGTACGTGATTATAGGCCATTCCGAAAGAAGGCAGTATTTTGCAGAGTCCGATGAAACGGTAAATAAAAAGGTGCGGGCAGTTTTAAAGCACGGTATAAAGCCGGTTATTTGCGTTGGAGAAAATTTAAAAGAAAGGGAAGAGAATCTAACGTTAAAAGTAGTTTTGCCTCAGGTTCGTAAAGCATTAGCAGATGTAGAGCTTTTAAGCGGAGAAGAGATAGTTTTTGCTTATGAACCAATCTGGGCCATTGGTACGGGAAAGGTTGCTACCCCCGAAGATGCTCAGGAAGTTATAAAAAATATTAGAAAGGAAATAGAAACCCTTTATAATAAAAATATTGCAGAGAATGTTAGAATACTATATGGAGGCAGTGTAAAACCGGATAATATCAAAGCGCTGATGCAGGAACGGGATATAGATGGGGTTTTAGTAGGCGGCGCCAGCGTGGATCCGCAGAGTTTTTACAAAATATGTGCTTACAAAGAACAGGGAGTTGAATAATTGTGAGGAAAAAACCTTTGGTACTGGTAATCCTGGATGGATGGGGACTTGATGATAGGGTAGAAGTAAATGCAATAGCCAGGGCAAATACACCCAATTTCGATAGATATTTTAAAGATTATTTCAGTACAATTTTAGAAGCCAGCGGTTTAGCTGTAGGTCTTCCGGAAGGGCAAATGGGGAATTCGGAAGTGGGACATTTAAATTTAGGTGCCGGAAGAATAGTATATCAGGAACTTACCCGGATTAGTGAGGATATAAAAAAGGGCGAATTTTTTAAGAATGAAGTTTTATTAAAAGCAGTGGAAAATGTAAAGGCAAATAATAGCTCCTTACACTTAATGGGTTTACTGTCCGATGGAGGTGTCCACAGCCATATAGAGCATCTTTTCGCACTCCTTCGATTGGCCAAGGAACACCAGGTGGAAAGGGTTTATATTCACGCTTTTTTGGATGGACGGGATGTCCCACCTGCCTGTGCCGGAATTTATATAGAACAATTAGAAGAAAAGATGAGGGAATTGGGAACCGGCAAGATAGCGACCATTTCGGGTAGATACTATGCGATGGACAGGGACAAAAGATGGGATAGAACTCAAAAAGCTTATGATGCAATGGTCTTAGGAGAAGGTATTTACGCCGGTAGCGCTAAGGATGCCCTTGAAATGGCTTACGAAAGAGGAGAAACCGATGAGTTTGTAACACCCACTGTTATTTTAAAAGATGATAGAACACCTGTTGCTACAATAAACGACCGGGATTCAATTATATTTTTTAACTTCAGACCGGACAGGGCAAGGCAGCTTACCTATGCCTTTTGCGATGAGGATTTTGAGTGTTTTATTAGAAGGAAAGGTTTCATAAAGGTATATTACGTTTCAATGACCCAGTACGATGAAAAGGTGAAAAACGCCAATGTGGCATATAAACCCCAATCCCTAAATAATATTTTTGGAGAAGTAATATCGAAAGCGGGATTTAAGCAGCTGAGAATTGCCGAAACGGAAAAATACGCCCATGTTACCTTCTTTTTTAACGGAGGATTGGAAAAAGCTTTTCCCGGAGAGGATAGAATACTTATCCCGTCTCCAAAAGTTCCGACTTACGATATTAAACCGGAAATGAGTGCCTATGAAGTAACGGAGGAAGTAATCCGGCAAATAAATAGAAATTACTACGATGTAATAATTTTAAACTTTGCGAACCCGGATATGGTCGGTCACACCGGAGTTTTTGATGCGGCGGTAAAAGCGGTGGAAGCAGTGGACGATTGTTTGGGCAGGGTGGTGGATGCGGTTAAAAAAACAGGGGGCATTACCATAATCACTGCTGATCACGGAAATGTGGAAAGGATGAAGGACCCGGAGACCGGTGAACCATACACCGCCCACACCAGTGATCCTGTACCGTTTATAATAATAGATGATAAAGCATATAAACTGCGGAGGGGTATTCTTGCGGATGTGGCTCCCACAATGCTTTATCTTTTAGGTTTAGATAAACCCGAGGAAATGACGGGTCAAAATTTAATATTAGAATAAATTTTGTAAAGAAAGGGGATTTATATGTCAACTATCGTTGATGTTTATGCAAGAGAGATACTGGACTCCAGAGGAAATCCAACAATTGAAGTTGAAGTGGTTCTGGAAGACGGCAGTTTTGGAAGGGCTGCAGTGCCATCGGGAGCTTCTACAGGCCAGTTTGAAGCAGTGGAGTTAAGGGATAAGGATCCCAAAAGATTTTACGGAAAAGGCGTATTAAAGGCTGTGGAAAATGTGAACAGCGTTATTGCCCGGGAAATCATAGGAATGGATGCGCTTGATCAGCTGAATATAGACAGTTTGTTAATCGATCTTGACGGAACTCCCAATAAGGGAAAACTCGGGGCCAATGCAATACTTGGCGTTTCCTTAGCCTGTGCTAAGGCTGCAGCCGATTATTTGGGGATAAGTCTTTACAGATACATAGGTGGAGTAAATGCAAAAATTCTGCCCGTACCTATGATGAATATTTTAAATGGCGGTAAGCATGCGGATAACAATGTGGACCTACAGGAATTCATGATAATGCCTGTTGGTGCAAAAAGCTTTGCCCAGGCTTTAAGAATGGGATCGGAAACCTTTCATACTTTAAAAAAGGTATTGGCTGATAAAGGATTAAATACGGCTGTAGGGGACGAGGGTGGCTTTGCTCCGAATCTTTCTTCCAATGAAGAAGCAATAAAGGTTATATTAGAAGCCGTGGAAAAAGCGGGTTACGTTCCCGGTGAAGATATTTTTATTGCACTCGATCCTGCTGCCACGGAGTTTTATAAAGATGGAAAATATCAATTAAAAGGAGAAGGCCTTGATTACGATTCAGCGGGAATGGTAGAGTATTACGTAAAGTTGGTAGAAAAATACCCCATTATATCTATTGAAGACGGTATGGCAGAGGAAGACTGGGAAGGTTGGAAAATGCTAACCCAGGCTCTTGGGAATAAAATTCAGCTGGTGGGAGACGACCTTTTTGTTACAAATACTGAGAGGTTGGAGAGAGGGATAAAGCTCGGAGTTGCAAATTCGATACTTATAAAACTCAATCAAATCGGTACTCTAACGGAAACTTTAAATGCTATAAAAATGGCTGAACGTGCGGGTTATACTGCTATAATATCCCATAGATCCGGGGAAACTGAAGATACAACGATATCAGACCTGGTAGTTGCGGTAAATGCCGGACAAATTAAAACAGGAGCACCTTCGAGAACCGATAGGGTTGCAAAATACAACCAGCTTTTAAGAATTGAAGAAGAACTCGGGATTGCTGCAGAGTTTCCGGGGATGAAAGCCTTTTATAATATTAAAAGATAGAAAAGTAATTTCATAGGGATTAAAAGGGCCTCAGAATATATATAAAACAATGAGGCCTTTTTTATTTAACATTGATTATTATAAAATACATGAATTTTAGAAATAATACTGATAAACCAAGAAAACATTTATTTTAGCTATAGAGATAGATTTAAAAACTGTAAAATATTGAGTTTTTTTGCACATTGTGATAAAATAACTTTCGTTAATTAAAATATAGGGGGTGCAAAGATGTCGGCACTAAAAGTTGCTGTATCAATTATCTACATGCTAATTTGCATTGGACTTATTGTTACTGTCCTTTTACAGCCCGGTAAAAGTGCGGGCCTTTCAGGGGTAATCGGTGGAGGAGCAGAACTTTTTTTCGGTAAGAAAAAGGGTATAGAAGAAAAACTTGCAAAATTTACCGAGATTCTTGCTGCCCTGTTTTTGATATTATCAATAGTTATGATGATATTATTTACAAAATAACATATATTTTGGAGGGAGCATGACAATGGAAAATTTAATAGCACTGGCGCCCATAGCAGGGATAGTGGCACTTGTTTTTGCTTTTTTCCTTGCTATGAAGGTGGTAAAAAGTCCTGCCGGCAACCAAAGGATGCAGGAAATTTGCGAAGCGATTCATGAAGGCGCAATGGCGTTTCTCTTTAGAGAATATAGAACCCTTGTGGTTTTTGTCGCAGCAATGTTTTTGATAATAGGCTTTTTCATAAGCTGGAATACGGCGGTATGCTACATTACTGGTTCAATTGCATCGGTGCTTGCAGGTTTTATTGGAATGAATGTGGCAACCCGTGCGAATGTAAGAACAGCTAATGCCGCCCAGGAAGGTCAAAACAAAGCCTTGAGCATCGCTTTTTCAGGTGGGGCAGTTATGGGAATGTCCGTTGTCGGTCTGGGGCTACTCGGACTGGGAATAATGTATTACCTTTTTGGAAATCCGTCGGATGTAAAAAGTTTTGAAGTTATAAACGGATTTGCACTGGGAGCAAGTTCGATCGCCCTTTTTGCAAGGGTAGGCGGCGGAATATACACGAAAGCAGCGGATGTTGGAGCAGACCTTGTGGGTAAAGTTGAAGCGGGAATTCCCGAGGATGACCCCAGAAACCCTGCCGTAATTGCGGACAACGTGGGCGATAACGTTGGCGACGTAGCAGGAATGGGTGCTGACCTTTTTGAATCCTATGTGGGTTCCATAGTTTCCGGAATGGCTATTGGTGCCGTTGCTGTGAGCACCACAACGGGACAACCCTACGGTATAAAGGGTATTATTTTCCCGCTTATAATAGCTGCTGCGGGCATCATCAGCTCAATTATAGGCACATTATTCGTAAGAACAGGTGAAGGCAGTGATCCTCAGAAAGCCTTACGAAATGGAACCTTTGCCAGCGCGATTCTTGTTATTATCTCGAGCTTTTTCTTGAGTAAATACATACTGGGAGAGATAAACGTTTTTTATGCAACAGCATCAGGAATAGTAGTGGGTACAATTATAGGTCTATTGACGGAAATATATACTTCTTCGAGTTATGCTTCAGTAAAAGAGATTGCGAAAGCATCACAAACCGGTCCTGCGACAAATATTATTACTGGTCTTGCAGTAGGTATGAAAAGTACAGCTTTACCGGTTATCTTCATTGCCCTTTCAGTTATTCTCTCCTATAAGTTAGCGGGACTTTACGGTATTGCCTTAGCGGCAATCGGTATGCTTTCTACGACAGGCATGACGGTAGCAGTAGACGCTTACGGTCCAATAGCAGATAACGCGGGTGGAATTGCTGAAATGGCAGAACTCGATCCATCCGTAAGAAAGATTACCGATAAGCTGGACGCTGTAGGAAATACAACTGCAGCTATGGGTAAAGGATTTGCCATAGGATCCGCAGCTTTAACAGCTCTTGCTCTTTTCTCGGCATATACTTCTGCAGCAGGATTAAGAGAAGGCATAAACCTTTTAAATGCGGAAGTAATTGTAGGGCTTTTAATTGGCGGTATGCTTCCTTACTTATTCTCCGCTATGACAATGGAAGCTGTTGGTAAGGCTGCATATCAAATGATAGAAGAGGTGCGCCGTCAATTCAGAGAGATTCCGGGAATAATGGAAGAAAAAGCAAAACCCGATTATGCCAGGTGTGTTGATATAAGTACAAGAGCAGCCCTTAAAGAAATGATTATTCCCGGTCTTATGGCGGTAGCAGTTCCTTTGCTAATAGGGTTCATTTTTGGGAAGGAAGCCTTAGGAGGGCTCTTAGCCGGTGCACTGGTAACCGGGGTAATGATAGCTATACAAATGGCAAACTCCGGTGGAGCATGGGACAATGCTAAGAAATATATTGAAGAAGGAAACTACGGAGGCAAAGGTACACCTACCCATGCAGCGGCGGTAGTAGGTGATACGGTGGGTGATCCTTTCAAGGATACTTCCGGCCCTTCATTAAACATCTTAATAAAACTTATGACGATTGTGGCTTTGGTTTTTGCACCCCTTTTCATGTAATAACAAAATCCCTGCACTTTGGTGCAGGGTTTTTTGTTATTAAAAATATTTGAGATGTATACTATAATAATGAAATCAAGAGAAAAAAAGGAAAATAGTTTGAAATAATTGGCAAAATGGTGTATATTAAGTTTAAAGGATGGAGGTGTAAGCAAATGGTTTTTAATATCTGGGCGTTTCTCAATACCGTTAACTTTATTGTAATAATTATTCAAGCACTTTTTTGTGTTGCATGGGTATTATTTTCATTAAATTCTAAAAGAACTTCAGTAATAGTTTTAACTTCTGCAATCTCGGCGGTTATTCTTGGTGCTTCAATTTTTGCAGGTAACCTGGTGTTTTCAATAATATTGTTTTTTATATTGATTTCGTTAATGGCAAATACCGTTAAAATTGTAAATGAATATCAAAGAGGGGTTTTACTGAGATTTGGAAAATTTGCATACGTTGTTGGACCAGGTATTAATGTAATTATGCCCTTTGGGATTGACAGGATGCTCATAGTAGACTTAAGGACTGCTACAATTGATGTTCCAAGACAGGAGATCATAACAAAGGACAACATACCCGTAAATATCGATGCGGTAGTTTATTTTAACGTATTTCAACCTGAACTTGCGGTATTAAAAGTGCAAAATTACTTCAATGCTACCAGTTTACTTGCTCAGACGATTCTAAGAGCAATATTGGGTAAATACGATTTAGACGAGATACTGGCAAAAAGGCAGGAACTAAATGAAATGCTAAGAGAGGAGCTCGATAGAGCTACGGATCCCTGGGGCGTAAAAGTAACCGCTACGGAGATAAAATCTATTGAATTGCCGGAAGAAATGAAACGCGCCATGGCAAAGCAGGCTGAGGCGGAGAGGGAAAGAAGAGCTAAAATCATTAGAGCGGAAGGGGAACTCCAGGCCGCAGAGAAATTATCGGAAGCCGCAAGGATCATTGCACAAAATTACGGGGCATTACAGCTAAGACAATTGCAGACCCTTTCTGAAATTGCTGTAGAAAAGAATTCCACGATTATTTTCCCATTACCTATGGAAATATTAAAGTTTTTTGCAAGTAAGGATTAATTTTTAACAATGTATGAATTGACATTTTTATCGATATATGTAAATATATGAAATAAGAAAAAATAAAGGAGGGATAAAATGGAATTAAAAGGTTCAAGGACTGAGAAAAATTTACTCGAAGCCTTTGCCGGAGAATCCCAGGCGAGGAATAAGTACACCTATTTTGCATCGGTAGCTAAAAAAGAGGGATATGAGCAAATTGCTTCTATATTTTTAGAAACTGCCGAGAACGAAAAAGAGCATGCGAAGGTATGGGCAAAGTATTTGGGGTTAATTGGAGATACGGCGAAAAACCTTGAAGAAGCTGCAGGCGGAGAAAACTACGAATGGACAAATATGTATAAGGAATTTGCCCGGGTAGCCAGGGAAGAAGGGTTTATTGAAATTGCCGAACATTTCGAGAAAGTTGCAGAAGTGGAAAAGGCTCATGAAGAAAGGTATAGAAAACTGCTACAGAGGTTAAAGGAAGGCAGTATTTTCAAAAATGAAACACCGATAAAATGGCGTTGCAGGAATTGCGGATACATACATGAGGGTCCTGAACCGCCGGAGAAGTGCCCGGCCTGTGACCACCCGAGGGCTTTTTACGAAAGGCTGGCTGAAAACTATTAATTAATAAGAAACGAAAAAGTGGGTTTTAAAACCCACTTTTTTATTCTTCGTTTTTTGCTGACCAGAGTCCGTGAATATTACAGTACTCCCTTGCGGTTACCTTATCCGCATCGGTGTAAAAAACAGCTTCAGGGGCTTGTCCCGGTTTTAAGAACTCTCTTAACGTACCATTTTCTGTTATGAGTTCTATCCATTCTATGAAATGCTTTTCCTCCATGGGATGGGGAACACTGCCTACCTTAACTTTAAAGCCCCCTTCTATTTTTTCAATTACCGGTACGTGTTTTTCCTTGCTTGCGTCCACGGTATTTTCTACTAAAAGGTTCATCGGTTTTCCGCAGCAAACCAGCTGTCCTTTTCCGGTATGAACTACTTCCACAATATTACCGCATATTTCGCATTTATAAATCTGTTTCAAGGATGTCATGTAAAGCCCTCCTTTCATATATTCCGTTATATTGATATATATTCTATTACAGTATTTTTTTTCCTGCAAGTATGAAAAGTAAAAGAAAAAAGTTGCTTTAAAATGAAACAAATGTTACAATATTTAAAAACATATGTTGCAAAATTATATTGAGAAGGAGGGGAATAGATGAAAGAAAATCAATCAAAAGAATGGTTACTGTTTATTTATAAGGTCCCCAAAGAACCTTCTACCCAGAGGGTAAAAGTATGGCGAAAACTTAAAGATATGGGAGCCTTTTATATTCAACAGTCGGTGGCAATAATGCCTTACTTTGAGGAAGCGGAAAAAGAAATTCTACAAATTGCCCTTGATATTAGAAATAACGGTGGAGAATCCTATGCTTTTACAGTACATAATATTTCCGACAAAGACAGGGAAATACTAATAACTAACTTTAACAGGCAAAGAGATGAGGAATACCAGGAACTTATTGAGAAATGTGAGGACTTTTTAAAAGAAATACAAAAGGAGACAGAAAGAGAAAATTTTACGTTTGCCGAGTTAGAAGAAAACGATGAGGAACTTGACAAATTAGAAAGGTGGTATGAAAAAATCTATAAAAGAGATTTTTTTTATGCTTCTAAAAGGGAATCAGCCATAAGAATAATACAAGAATGTGAAAATGCTTTAAAAGAATTTTCCATTAAGATATATCAAAGGGAAGGGATGGCTTAATATGTGGAATGTAATTGTGCTCGGGCTAACCAGTTTATTAACGGACATAAGCACCGAAATGGTATATCCTCTTCTTCCGATATATTTGACCACACGTTTGGGAGCCACACCACTAATCGTAGGGACTATAGAAGGAATTGCTGAAAGCATCGCCAGTTTACTTAAGGTTTTTTCGGGGTATTATTCGGATAAAATTAAAAAAAGGAAGGCTTTTGCCATTTCCGGTTACGGAATATCCACTGTCGGCAAGGTAATCCTTTATTTATCTTTTTCATGGCCAATGGTATTAACGGCAAGGATTTTAGATAGATTTGGGAAGGGGATAAGAACAGCTCCGAGAGATGCGTTAATCGCCGAATCGGCCAAAAAGGAAGAATTCGGTAAAGCCTTCGGACTTCACAGGGCAATGGATACCCTGGGAGCGGTGATAGGGGTATTAACAGCCTATATTTTAATAAGTATACCCGGTGTAAATTATAATAAAATATTTTTGGCATCTTTAATACCCGCCTTTCTCGGGGTAATGGCTTTGTTTTTTGTTCGAGAAAAGGGAGAAAGAGGGATAAAATCGAAAAAATTATTTCTCGAGTGGAATAAATTAGATAGCAGGCTGAAAATGTTCTTGATAATCATGTTCATTTTCACACTGGGCAACTCATCCAACCAATTTTTACTTTTGAAAGCAAAAAATGTGGGGTTTAACGATAAAACCGTGATATTATTATATCTAATTTACAATATAGTCTACGATATGCTTTCTTATCCGGCGGGGATAATTTCCGACAAAATAGGCAGAAAACGTATGATAGTAATGGGATATTTAGCTTATGGAATAGTTTATTTTGGATTTGCATTGGCAAAAATGCCGGTTACCATTTGGGTACTTTTCGGTATATACGGTCTTTACATGGCATTTACTGAAGGAGTTGAAAAAGCCTTTATTTCGGAAGTAGCACCCGAGCAAGTAAGGGGTACAATGATAGGGTTACATGCCACACTGGTAGGAATTGGACTTTTCCCGGCATCTTTTTTAGCAGGGATCCTGTGGAATCTTTTTGGACCAAGTGCCCCTTTTTATTTTGGAGGAGTAATGGGGTTACTGGCAGCTATAGGCATTAAAATATTGATATGAGTCTTTTTTCTTGAAAAATCCTGGCAAAACTTGTACAATAATTGAAAATATATTTGGTAAAAATATTAAAAGGAGTGACCGAGATTGACAAGGGAAGAAGCATTAAAAATAGTCAAAGAAAAGGTCTCCAACAAAAACCTGGTAAAACATATGATTGCCGCAGAGGCGGTAATGAGAAGGCTTGCAAAGCATTTCGGAGAAGATGAGGATAAATGGGGGTTAACGGGATTACTGCACGATGTGGATTACGATATGGTAAAGGATGACATGTCGAAGCACAGCCTTGTTGGAGGAAAACTGGCCAGGGAATGGGGACTGGGGGAAGAAATAGCCCATGCCATAGAAGCCCATAATGAAGACCATGGTATTAAAAGGGAAACCTTACTTGATAAAGCGATGTTTGCTGTCGATCCGATTACCGGCCTCATTGTTGCGAGTGCCTTAATTCATCCGGACAAAAAGCTTGCCTCAATTGATACACAATTTGTAATTAATAGATTTTACGAAAAAACTTTTGCTAAAGGTGCCAGCAGAGAAAAAATTTTAGCATGCAAAGAAATTAATCTTTCATTAGAAGAATTCGTAACTCTTGCTCTGGAGGCAATGAAGGAAATCCATCAGGAACTGGGACTTTAATATTTAAATTTACGGGGAGGCATGATAAATGAACCTTCAGGAAAAAATCTTGGAGCTAATGAAAAAAATGGAATACAAACCGATGTCCGAAGCGGAACTATTATACAGCTTAGGTCTTGAAATGAAAGAAGCCGATGTATTTCTCAAAACCTTGATGTACATGGAGAAAGAAGGGCTTGTGGTAAAAAATAGAAGGGGCAAATACGGCCTTCCCGAAAGGATGAACCTCGTTGTGGGTAGACTTGAGGGACATCGGGGAGGGTATGCCTTTTTAATTCCTGATGACCCCGAAAAGGAAGATATATATATTAGCCTTGAGAACCTGCACGGTGCTACCCATAATGACAGGGTAATAGTTAGGCCCACATATAAACCTGCCGGGGGGCGCATGGAAGGGGAAGTAATAAGAATTTTAAAAAGAGCAAATAAAAAAATAGTCGGAACCTTAGAAATACAAAAGCATGTAGCCTACGTGTCTCCCGATGATAAAAGATTCTTTTACGATGTAATAATTCCAAAAGATGAGTTAAAGGGAGCTAAATCCGGTCAAAAGGTAGTGGCGAGCATCACCAAATGGCCTGAAGGAAGGAGAAATCCTGAAGGAAGTATCGTCGAGGTGCTCGGCTACGCAGAGGAAAAAGGTGTGGATATTCTTTCAATAATAAAAAAATACGATTTACCTTTAGAGTTTCCAAAAAAGGTATTAAAGCAGATAGAAAGTATTCCCGATCATGTCGCTGAAGAAGATATAAAGGGCAGGCTGGATTTAAGGGGACATAAGATAGTAACCATAGATGGGGAGGATGCCAAGGATTTTGACGATGCAGTTTCCGTGGAAAGGATTCCCGGAGGTTACAGGCTGGGAGTTCATATTGCCGATGTCAGTTACTATGTAAAAGAAAAAACTCCTCTTGATATAGAGGCTATGAAAAGAGGCTGTAGTGTATATCTGGTTGACAGGGTAATTCCCATGCTTCCTCCCAAGCTTTCCAACGGTATTTGCAGTCTAAATCCGAGAGTGGACAGATTAACTATTAGTGTTATAATTGATTTTGATGAAAAGGGAGAAGTAAAAAAATACAATATTACCCCAAGTGTAATTAGAAGCTGTGAAAGGATGACCTACGACGAGGTAAACAGAATATTGGAGGACCAGGATGAAGAAGTTATTAAAAGATATGAATATCTGGTAGAGGATTTCAAATTAATGGCGGAGCTTGCCGCAATTTTAAATAAAAAGAGATTTGAGAGGGGCAGCCTTGATTTTAATTTAGAAGAAGCCAAGGTTAAATTAGACGAAAACGGAAAACCTGTTGCTATTGTTAGAGAAGAAAGAAGGACCTCTCACAAAATGATAGAAGAATTTATGCTTGCGGCAAATGAAGTAATAGCAGAACATATATTCTGGCTTAAGATACCTTTCGTATATAGAATTCATGAGGTTCCGGATATGGAAAAAATTTTTTCTCTTCAGGAGTTTCTCGATCATCTTGGGTATAAAATAAAGGGTATTAGAAATCTTAAACCCAAAGCACTGCAAAGGGTTCTGGAGGAAGTAAAAGGCAAACCGGAAGAGAAGGTAGTGAATACAGTACTGTTAAGGTCTTTAAAACGTGCCCGTTACAGTGATGAAAATGTTGGCCATTTTGGGCTTGCGACAAGTTTTTACACACATTTTACATCTCCTATTAGAAGGTATCCGGATCTAATAATTCACAGAATTTTAAGGGAGCAGTTGGAAGGCACTATTACCGAGAAAAGGCAGGAACAGTTAAGTAAAATTCTGGGCAAGGTAGCAAAATTATCTTCTGAAAGGGAAAGAATTGCGGATGATGCGGAAAGGGAAACGGTTGAGCTGAAAATGGTAGAATATATGGAGGATAGAATTGGGGAGGAATTTAACGGGATAATTTCGAGCACCACATCTTTTGGGTTTTTTGTGGAATTGGAAAATACCGTGGAAGGACTGGTGCATGTAAGCAACTTAGAGGATGATTATTATATATTTGATGAAAGGACATTGACTTTAAGGGGAGAAAGAACAAAAAGAGAGTTTAAAATAGGAGATAAAGTCAGGGTAAGAGTGATTAAAGTGGATAAGATAGAAAGACAGATAGATTTTGCACTGGTGGATGTCATTGAAAATGAGCTGTAAAGGGGGTATTTTTTTGCCTAAGGCGTACAGGGACCTGGTAACTAATAGAAAGGCTTATCATGATTACCACATATTAGAAACCTATGAAGCGGGAATTGCATTGGCGGGTACGGAAGTTAAATCCATACGGGAAGGGAAGGCAAATTTAAAGGATAGCTTTGCGAGGGTTGAAAACGGAGAAATTTTTATATACAATATGCACGTAAGCCCTTATGAAAAGGGCAATATTTTTAATAAAGACCCTTTGAGGCCAAGGAAACTTTTAATGCATAAAAGAGAAATAATGAGGCTTTACGGACTTGTCAAGGAAAAGGGTCTTACTCTTATTCCGTTGAAATTATATGTTAACGAAAGAGGGAGAATAAAGGTAGAGTTAGCCCTTGCCAAAGGAAAGACATTATACGACAAAAGGGAAGATATAAAAAGAAGAGATGCTCAAAGAGAAGTAGAAAAAGCTTTCAGGGAATATCAAAAAGGTTTTTAGGGGGAATTAATCATCTATGAAAATTATTTTTTATATGCCTTTTAAAAAAGAGATAGAATTGTCCGGGAATAAAACCGTAAAACAGTTAGCCCAGGAGTTGAATTTTAGTTTAGAATCCCATGTGGTATTGAAAAACGGTAAAATGGTAACGCCCGATGAATTGATAAAAGATGAAGACACTGTGGAAGTTTTATCGGCTATTTCGGGAGGATAATAAGGGGGAATAATATGCGATGCAGAAGATGCAAAGATAAGGCAGTAATATACCTTGAAAGACATAATGCTGCTTTCTGTGAAAACTGCTTTTTGCATTATTACTACAACCAGGTGGATAAAAATATAAAGAGAGAAAAAATGTTCAAAAAGGGAGAAAAGATCCTGGTAGTTGTTTCCGGCGGAAAAGACAGCATGGCTTTATGGGATGTTCTGAATAAAAACGGGTATGATGTAACTGCTATGTATATTAATTTGGGTATTGGAGATTACTCGAACAGGTCCCAGGAAATAGTTGAGAATTATGCTAAAGAAAGAAAATTACCGTTAATAATAAAAAATATTAAAGAAGAGTATGGCTTAGAAATAGGAAAAATCTCAAAAAAACTAAAAAGAAGTCCGTGTTCCATATGCGGTACAATAAAAAGATACCTCTTTAATAAAGTTGCTTTGGATGGAGGTTTTACTGCCGTAGCGACAGGACATAATTTAGATGATGAAGCGGCAACTTTGCTGGGAAATACTTTAAGCTGGCAGGAAGGATACCTGGCAAGGCAGGCTCCGGTACTTCAAAGCACTCACCCAAAACTGGTAAAAAAGGTGAAACCGCTTTTTACCCTCACAGAACGGGAGAATTTGTCTTATATTATATTTAATGGGATAAAATTTATTCATGATGAATGTCCCCATGCCGAAGGTGCCAGCTCAATATTATACAAAGAAGTTTTAAATAAATTGGAAGAGGAAAGTCCTGGTACAAAGCAGAGATTTTTAATTAATTTTTTAGAAAAGGGCAGAAAACATTTCCAGGATGTGAGAGAGGAATTAGATTTAAAGGAATGTAAAATTTGCGGCCAGGTAACCACTACTGAAATTTGCTCCTTCTGCAGGCTGGTGGAGATTTCTAAAGAGCTTTGATATTCTTCCAGAGTTAAAGTGACATTTTCACAGAGAAATTTTAATATGACATTATCCCAGAAATACAACAGAATAAAATGATACCTATTGACTTAAAATAAATAATGTGTTAATATAATTTCTGCAATGCTGCGGGATGGTGTAACGGTAGCACTCATGACTCTGGATCATGCTGTCTAGGTTCGAATCCTAGTCCCGCAGCCAAATCATTTATGGCCCTATCGTCTAGCGGTCCAGGACGCCGCCCTCTCACGGCGGAAACAGGGGTTCGAGTCCCCTTAGGGCTACCAAA